>CAYOPD010000022.1:0-17291 GCA_964405735.1 uncultured Saprospiraceae bacterium
CAGGCTCAGCCTTATCCATCAGGCATTAAAGGATTTTCGTACCGATCATACACCTGATGGTAAATTGATCTATACCCTGGATGCCAACGCCCGGTATGAAAAAAAGGAAACCCTTCAACGTTACCTGGACCATGCAAAAAAGATCGGTGCTTTCTCACAAATCCTTTTTGTTGAAGAACCGCTCAATGAAAACAACTCGGAGGACATATCTGATACCGGGGTGAGGATCGGAGCCGATGAAAGTGTGCACGATGAAGCCACCGCCCTGAGTCGATTAAAACAAGGATACCATCTGATGGTATTGAAGGGCATTGCCAAGACCCTGAGTAAATCATTAAAAATTGCAAAGCTGGCACATGACCATAATGTTCCTTGTATCCTGGCCGATCTCACGGTAAACCCCATCCTGATCGACTGGAATAAAAACCTGGCAGCCAGGGTTAAACCCTTTCCGGGTATGGATATGGGCATGATCGAAACCAATGGGGATGTGAATTATGTCAATTGGCAGGCCATGTTGTCCCGGCACCCGGCCGAAGGCGCGGCCTGGACTCGTGTTAATAAGGGGGTATTTGAACTCAATGATGAATATTTCAGCAGGAGTGGGGGCATTTTTGAAAAGTCCCCGCATTATGAGGCATTTTTAAAATAAAACACGATTTCCCCATTGAGGTGCAGATGGAGGTTTACCGGTTTATTGATTCAGTACTTGGGGTAAGGGGGATTGACTAATTTTACCCCATGGCCCCTTCAAAAAATAAAATCATCAATCACCTCTCCCGGGACCCGGTGCTCCTTCCGGTCGTCGAAACCATCCCTTTCCCAAAACTTCAACCAACATCCGTCCCGCTCAGCGAAGCCCTGATTGAATCCATTGTCTATCAGCAATTGTCCATTAAAGCCGCGGCCACCATTTATCAGCGCCTCCTGGATCGTTTTGACGATAAAAAGCTGGATTTAAAAAAGCTGACGCGGATGAAAACGGAATCGCTCCGGTCAGTCGGCCTGTCTTATCAGAAAGCGGATTATATCCGGAATATAGCCGCTTTTTTCCTTCAGAATGAAAATCAAGGAGTGGACTGGCAGGCATTGCCTGATGAAGAACTCCTTAAAAGGCTCGTCTCCATCAAAGGGGTTGGCCAATGGACGGTCCAGATGATCATGATCAGTCCTTTGGGAAAACTGGATGTCTTTCCGGCCCAGGACCTGGGTGTTCAGCAGGGAATAGTTCGTTTGTACGACTTAAAGGAAACCGGTAAAACCCTCATTTCCCGGATGCATGAAATTGCGGAGCCATGGCGGCCTTACCGGTCGATCGCCTGCATGTATCTGTGGAGATGGAAGGATCAATTTCGTAAATAGACTGATCCTTTTGCGGAGAGCAGGAAACCATCAATAAAAAAGATCATACCGCTCAATAGCGCAAGGCCTTAATCTGATTTGTATGTGCTCAGGCTTCTTTGGGTTTCCATTTAATATTACATCCTCCGCTGGGATATTGTTTTCCGTTTACCTGCTGATGGTTCAATACGGCGTCCAGTGCATTGCGTAAATCCGTCCCGGTAAGGGGGATGTCGTTTTTAGGCCTTGAAGCATCAAGCCGTCCCCGGTATGCCAGTTTCAGCTTTCCGTCAAACAAATAAAAATCCGGCGTGCATGCGGCATCATAGATCCGGGCTACCTCCTGGGATTCATCATAGAGGTAAGGAAAAGGATAACCCTGTTCGGAAGCGGTGACCTTCATTTGTTCGGGTCCGTCGGCAGGATATTTTTGAGCATCGTTTGAACTGATGGCGATGAAAGAGATGCCTCTGGGAATGTATTCATTGGCAATACGGACGATCTCGGGATTGACGTGTTTTACATAAGGGCAGTGATTGCAGATAAACATCACAAGAGTGCCCCGGTCGGATTTAAGTTCGTTCAGGGAAAAAGTATTCCCGCTGACCACGTCGGGCAGCTTAAATTCCGGGGCGGGGGTACCCAGGGCGAGCATGGTGGATTCGGTGTAGGACATCTGGTTTTAACTAAAACAAATTTAATACCTATTTTAACCCTCGTTGAATATAACCCCATCATTAATGATCATACTGATACGAACCACCCCCGCTCATCCCGAATTTATCCGGTTGGTGCACGACCTGGACCAAACCCTCCGGTTGCTTGATGGCAAAGACCATGTCATCTATGCCCCACTGAACAAGACCCAGACGATTAAACATGCCGTGCTGGCCATGGAGGGAAAAGAGGCCCTGGCCTGCGGCGCTTTTAAGCATTATACCCGGGAATTGGCCGAAATAAAAAGAATGTTTGTGGTCCCATCGAAAAGGAGGGTGGGACTGGCAGAGAGGGTATTGAATGAACTGGAGGCTTGGGCTAAAGAACTGGGACACACCTCCACGATCCTAGAAACCGGCCGGAATAATCCTGCCGCGATCCAGTTGTATTTAAAATCAGGATACGAGGAAATTGCCAATTATGGCCCATACGAGAACCTGGAAACCAGTATTTGTATGAAAAAAAGGTTATGAATGTCAGTGTTGTCCGGCTTCTCCCCCCACTGGCCCGAAAAAGATTACCCAGGTCGAGAAATCATCCGAAAAATCAATAAACCGGTGTTCTCGTCCTGCAGGTACAAACAAAAAATCATGGGGTTCGAAGGAAACTTCCTGGTCTCCAAGGATGAATCGCCCAGAGCCTGATATGATGATATAAACCTCATCCCGGTCATGAGGTTTTTGATGGTCCGTCTTTTCCGGTTTATAAATTTCTACAGCCAGGCTGCCATGTTCATACAATAATTTGAACAACTGCCCTGAATTGGACAATTCGAGCCGGGCCGCCTTCAATGGTATATGCATAGTCAAAGAAACAGTTGATTTATCCTTTGGACTAAAATCTTCAAATTTCAAGCAACGATGTATTATTTCAGTATCAGCCTGCGTTAAATTCTTTTGAAATCGATTACATTTTCTTTCTATTCCTTATTTTTAACGGGAAATCATACATTAAATGACAAAAAAATACCATTCCGGAAGAAGACAATTTATCAAACAAAGTCTTCATGCCTCCTTTGCGCTGAGCTTGCCCACCATTGTTCCCTCCACTGTATTTGGCCGCTTTGCTCCCAGCAACCGGATCACGGTAGGGGCCATCGGCAATGGCCGGATCTCCCGTACCCACGATATGCCCGGGGTATGGCGGCAGGATTATGCCCAGATCGTTGCTGTCTGCGATCTCGATACGAATCGCGCCCAGGATGGTAAGAAACTGGTCAATGAATATTATTCCAAAAAGAACGGTAAACCCTATGATGGGGTCTTGGCATATTATAATTATGAAGAGCTGCTTCAAAACAAGGATATCGACGCGGTGATTATCAGTACGCCTGACCATTGGCATGCACGTATCGCACTGGATGCGGCCAAAGCCGGCAAACATATTTATATGCAGAAACCGGCATCCCTGACTATTTCCGAAGGCCGGAAAGTCAGTGACGCCGTTCAAAAAAGCGGGATTGTTTTTCAGATTGGCAGCCAGCAGCGTTCATCCACCCAATTTCGGTATGCAGCCGAACTGGTCCGCAATGGAAGGATCGGGCAGCTAAAAACAGTTTCTGTGGGCTTGCCCGGTGACCCCTCCGGTGAAGTTGAACCCGAAATGCCGGTACCTTCAAATCTCAACTACGATATGTGGCTCGGAAGCACACCCGAAGTATACTATACCGAAAAAAGAGTACATCCTCAAAAAGGATATGATCGTCCGGGCTGGTTGCGATGCGAACAGTTTGGCGCAGGTATGATCACAGGCTGGGGCTCCCATCATATTGATTCAGCACATTGGGGCATGGGGACAGAACGTACCGGACCCGTCGAAATCTGGGGCCATGCCGATTTTCCGAAATCCGGCCTTTGGGATGTGCATGGTATTTTTCGCACCGAAGCACGCTATGCCAACGGAGTGCATATGATCGTCAGCAATGAACTTCCAAATGGTGTCAAATTTGAAGGCACAGAAGGCTGGATTTTTGTCACCCGGGGAAATTACCGGGCTACAGACACCGACCCCGTGGTAAATGCCGACGGCACAAAACCTCTGGATGCCAGTGACCCTAAAATACTTACCTCCGTAATCGGCCCCAATGAACATCATTTCATCATCAGCAGCGATCATCACGCCAACTGGCTCGAGGCCATAAGGGATAAAAAACAGCCCATAGCCCCGGTGGAAGAAGCTCACCGCTCCTGCTCGGCCTGCCTACTTCATCACATCGCCATGAAACTCGACCGTAAAATTCACTGGAACCCGGACAAAGAAGAATTTGTCAATGACGCCCAGGCTTCCGCCTTATTGTCCAGGACCCAGCGAAAACCCTACGGAATTTAAGAATATGTTTCTGCTGCCCGGATGAGCGGTTGTTGATTGCCCTATGGTACTGTCATTTTCTGAGACTGCAGCCGGATTCTCTGACCGTACTTTGGACAAATCCCTTTGGACCCACGAGGCTCATATCACCACCGCCATCTGGTACCTGATGAAATATGAAAAGGAAGATGCACTTTGCCGGCTCCGCTCGGGCATCATTTCCTACAACCTTGCAATAGGGGGTGAAAACACAGACAAGGGGGGATATCATGAGACCATCACTGTATTTTGGTGGTCAATATTAGCAATGTACCTGGATGCAAATCCGGGCAAAGATTATGATATCCAATGCAGGGATTTTTTAATGTCCAGGCATGCCCTTCGTGAAGCGCCCTTCGAATATTATTCCAGGGAAAAGTTATTGTCCTCCAGGGCCAGGGCATATTATCTTGCACCCGATATCAAAGAAATAGCTCTCTGAATGAAACATATAATTTCCCTGGTGTGCTGCAGTCTTATCTTTATACATTGCTCTGCGCCATCCCCAGTGAACCCAATGCCTTACCAGATCATAACCCTGGACCCCGGACATTTCCATGCCGCCCTGGTACAAAAGTCCATGTATCCCCTGGTTGATTCGACCGTACAGGTTTATGCACCCGGCGGGCCGGACCTGGATATGCATCTGCAGCGAATCAAAAATTATAATGAAAGACAGGATTCGCCTACCCGGTGGAATGAAGTGGTTTACACAGGCCCGGATTTTTTTGAAAGAATGATCGCGGACAAAAAAGGCAACCTGGTAGTTTTATCGGGTAACAACAGGTTAAAACCGGATTATATCCTGGGTGCCCTTGAAGCAGGCATGCATGTGCTGGCAGATAAACCCATGATCATAAAATATGAGGATTTTGAAAAACTGAAAACGGCCTTTGAACGGGCTAAACAGAAAAATATCCTGCTCTATGATATCATGACGGAACGGTTTGAGGTTTCTACTTTAATGCAACGCACGCTTTCCATCAATAAGGACCTGTTCGGAGAATTGGAAAAGGGCAGTCCCGAACAGCCGGCGATCACCAAGGAGAGCGTACATCATCTTTTCAAAACCGTCTCCGGCAATGTCCTGGTCCGGCCAAGCTGGTTTCTCGATGTCCGGCAACAGGGCGAGGGCCTGGTGGACGTAATGACTCACCTGGTGGACCTGGTCCAGTGGGAATGTTTTCCCGAACAGGTCATCGACACTCAAGATATCCGGATCCTGCATGCCAGGCGATGGACTACCGACCTCAACCTGGAAAAATTCAAGGCCATTACCCTGGCTTCTTCCTTTCCGGATTTTCTTCAAAAGGACCTTGTACAGGACACTTTGCTCAAAGTATATTGCAACGGAGAAATTAATTATACCATCAAAGGGGTACATGCCAAAACGTCCGTGGTCTGGAATTATAAAGCGCCGGAAGGCACCGGGGACACCCACTATTCCATTATGAGAGGCTCCAAAAGCAACCTCGTCATCCGGCAGGGAGCCCATGAAAATTATATACCCACCTTATATGTGGAGCCCAGGATAAAAGGAGATACTTCGGTCAGCCGGGCGCTCCGGGAGCAGATTGCAGACCTAAGTTTTAAAGACCTGGGCATCGAATTCATTCCGGTGGACCATGGATGGAAGGTATCCATACCTCCCGCTTTGCAGGAAGGTCACGAAGCCCATTTCGCAAGGGTTATGGAAAAATTCCTTACTTACCTGAAGGATAAGAATATGCCCGCCTGGGAAGTACCCAATATGCTTGCTAAATATTATACGACCACAAAAGCTTTGGAATGGGCCATGACTGATAGTGGGATGTAGGGGTCAGGCAGTTTCTTAATTTCTTAATTCCTTAATTCTTAATTTTCTAATTTCTGTCAGGTAGACAAACGCCCTTTAAGTGCCCCCCTGTTGTCCTTGTTGTTTGGATTTTTTTCTGACAAGCTGAAAAGCAAGCTAAGGTCGATTTCTTGTTCATTATTCGAGGAAAAGGTCAGCAGGTCGCCGTGAATGCCTTCGGTATACTTCAACCTGATTTTTAAACCGCCATCGGGGCCGCAGCCGGCTGTGGAAGCCACCCTGGATAGGGCCGGTATCTGATTGGGATTGTTAAACGGATTCTGAATCCGGTGATCATTGACCAGCCAGTTGTTCCAAATGAAAGGGATTTCCAAACGGCCACGTTCCCCCTGTAATAATAAATGGCCTCCTTTATTTCCGGCAGATATCATCATGGATTTCCAGGCCCAGGGATTCTCTTCGAGCTTAAAGGATTTGCCTTTAATCCGGTTGACCAGGGGCCCTCCATTGGATCCCAGTTGGGCCGGCAAAGAGAGACTCTTGCTCAGAGCAGTCAGTTCTTCCTGCTTGTCCTTATTTTCTGAAAGCGGCTGGCCTTTCATACCCGGCAACAGATGATTCCACATCAGGGTCATTTGTTTCTGCATATCCGAACTTTCTGAATGGAGGACAATCACTGCATCATACTGGGGCATAACCACACAATATTGACCAAAAGCGCCATCCCCACGATAAAAACCGGGTTTGCAACGCCAGAACTGATATCCATAACCCTGTGACCAGTCCCCGTCACCAGGATTGGATTGAATATGAGAAGTGGTGGCCTCTTCCACCCAGGCTTCATTGAGGAGTGGTTTGCCTTCCCATTTCCCTTTCTGCAAATAAAACTGGCCGAAGCGGGCAATATCATCAGCCGTTACGCGCAGGCCATATCCTCCGGTATTGATCCCTTCAGGGCTCAGTTCCCAATCCGATTGGGTAATGCCCAAAGGCAGATATAATCTTGGGCCAAGGTATTCCTGGAGGGTTTGCCCGGTCACCTTGCTTATAATGGCACTGCAGAAATAGGTCGCCCCGGTATTGTACAGGAAATGGGTGCCCGGTTCTTTCTCAACGGGACAAGCCAGAAACGATTTGATCCAGGAAACCCCCTGAGCTGCCCGCATGACCGGCATGGTGTCTTTGGTATGGCCGGAAGCCATGTTCAGGACGTGGCGGATTTCCATTCTGGCCAGGTTTTCCGAAATGGTCCCGGGAAGGTGCTCCGGAAAAAAAGAAACGACTTTATCGGTGAGTTTGATCTTGCCTTCCTGAACGGCAAATCCAATGGCTGTGCTTGTAAAACTTTTGCTCAGGGAATAGAGGGTGTGTACCTGGTTTCGTTCGAAAGGTTTCCAGTATGCTTCGGCAATGATTTTACCCTGCCTGAGCAGCATAAATGCATGGTGTTCCAGGCCGCTTTGATTGGCTTCCGTGAGGTACTGGATAATGGATTCGGAGGACACGCCGGTACTTTCGGGCGTGGCCCGGGGCAGATCCATGACCGGATTCCGGGCCAACCAGGAAAGCTCCGGGCCAAAAAATGCTCCTGTAGACAAAAAGGCGGCTTGTTGAATGAATTGCCTGCGCCGGGAATACAACATATTTTCAGAGTTTATAAAATTGAAAATTAAGGATTGCTCCTGACAAATTTTATCAATACAGCCTTCCGGCTTAATATCTTCATCGAAAAGCGGTTTTATTAAAACAATTTTATCTTCGAATATTTAATTTCTTTAAGACGCAATTCTTCATCCGGCAACTCATCACATCAATCGTTTATTTCAACTAACTATGAATAAAAAACTATTCATCCTGATTATCCTCGGAGCCACCTTATCCCTCGGAGCCCAATCAACGGCAGTGGTATCCGGCCCCATGCTTGGCCCGGTGGAATTGCGGGGTGCCGTGATCTGGCTGGAGGTAAAACCCTTTGTTCGTTCAGTGGCGCTTCAGTACCGGAAGACAGGCACGACCACTTATAAAACCAAAGCCTATAAAGGAGAACTTGGCAATGAATTTAATCCACTGCAAATTCAGATCGGAGGGCTTGATTACAATACAGAATACGAATACCGCTTTGTTCTGGATGGAAAAATTTCCAATGCATCGGGTAAATTCAAAACCAAAGACCTCTGGCAATGGCGAAAACCGGCCCCGGATTTCTCCTTTTTAACGGGAAGTTGTAATTATGTAAACGAACCCGGTTTTGACCGCCCGGGAAGTCCTTATGGCGGAGATTCATCCATTTATGAGACCATGGCCAAAGAAAAAGCCGCTTTCATGCTCTGGACCGGGGATATCTGGTATACCCGAGAAGTGGATTATTACAGCAAATGGGGGCTTTGGTACAGGGCCCATCATGACCGGAAGGTTCCGGTATTGCAATCCTTTTTAAAAGCCATGCCGCACTGGGCCATGTGGGACGATCACGACTATGGCCCTAACGATATCGGTTCAAATTATATTCTGAAGGAGGAAAGCCGGAAGGTTTTTATGAATTATTTCTGCAATCCTTCATATGGAGAAAATGGCCAGGGCATTTATACCATGAATACCTGGGGAGATGTCGATATTTTTATGATTGACGATCGCTGGTGGAGGAGCGCCGAACAGATTTTGGACTCCATCGACGGGAAAGCCAATCCTGAAAAACGTATGCTGGGGGCGCAACAAATGAGTTGGTTGAAAAACAGCCTGGCCTATAGTTCCGCCACATTTAAGATCATTGTCGTTGGCAGCCAGGTGCTCAACCCGGCATCCTCCCTGGATAAGCTGATAAACTTCCCGGTTGAATACCAGGAACTGATGGACTTTTTGACAAACCAAAAAATCAATGGAGTAGTATTTTTAAGCGGTGACCGCCATCATTCTGAAATTATTAAAGTGGAGCGGGAAGGGGCCTACCCGCTCCACGATATTACCATTTCGCCATTAACTTCCGGCATGGTCCGTTTTAGCGGAAAAGAAGTAAATAATCCATACCGCCTGCTCGGTGTGGACCAGGAGAAAAATTATGGCCGGTTCTCATTTTCAGGACAGAGAAACGAAAGGGTGATGAAGGTGGAAATCCTGGGGGTGAAGGGGGAATTGCTGGGCAGTTGGCAGGTACATGAAAAGGAATTGAAAATGGATGATTAAAGCAGTACGAATTTTACAAGAATAATCACATCGTTATGGGGCTGACAGATATAAAAAAGGAACTTAAAAAACTGGATAAGAACAAACTCATAGAACTTTTTGCGGAGCTCTATAAAAAAAACAATTCAGTAAAGGAGTTTTTGATTTATTATGTAAATCCAGATGAAAAGGAATTGCTTGAAAGATATCGGAATAAGGTTTTTGAGGCATTTTATCCCAAACGGGGCAACCAATTGAAGTTTAAAGAGGGCAAACAGGCAATAGGCGACTTCAAAAAGCTTGGTGTATCTCCCGAATTACTTGCCGACCTGATGTTGTTCTATGTGGAGGCCGGAGTAAGCTTTACCAATGACTTTGGAGACATCGACGAAGCTTTTTATTCCAGCCTTGAGAACACTTTCCACGCCGCATTAAAACTGATGAAAAAGGATAACCTGCTCGAAAAATTTGTTGACCGCGCAAGACAGGTAGTCAGCGATTCAGATAGAATCGGTTGGGGGTTTCATTACTATTTATTGGAAGCTTATGAACATTTTTTTGATGATTTTTATAAAGTTCAACCAGCCAATAGGACCGAAAATAACTTACAAGAAACGGGAGGTAAAATCATTAAGCTTGGCAGGCCATGATTTCAAAGACCATGGATTTTTTGTGGTTAAACATAAATGATACGCAAACTCTTTTATCACCTTTCCCCGCTGCTCCGCTTCCTGGTCAGGTATGTCGTATTTCTTCCGGTGGATCTGATCCTGGGACGGAAAAACAAAATTCTGCCACCAAGACGACTGATCTATACCGGCCGGGGCGATTTTGAGAAACAAGGTCAGGAATGGTTTGATTTTTTTATCCGGGAAGCAGGCCTGACCCGGGATTCAGCGGTGCTGGACATCGGAAGCGGGATTGGCCGAATCGCCATTCCGATGATGAATTGGCTGGCAGGGCCCTATGAAGGTTTTGATGCGGTGAGGGTGGGGGTGGACTGGTGCAGGAAAAACATAAGCAAACGCAATCCGAATTTCAGATTTCAATTTGTGGACCTGCATAACGATTTGTACAGGCATAAGGGAGAGAATGCAGCCCATTTTAATTTTCCCTATGATAAAAATTCTTTTGATTTTATCTGCGCCATTTCCGTTTTTACCCATTTATTGCCCGAGGAGACTGAAAATTATTTCAGGCAAATCAGACGGGTGATCAAACCCGGAGGCTACACCGTGCTTACTTTTTTTTTATTGGATGAAGATACACACCGGCACATGGCCGAAAATAAAAACGGACTGCAGTTTTTGTACCACTTTGGCCATTATTCGCTGATGAACCTTGGAGTACGATCAGCCAATGTGGCTTACCAAAGGAAATACATTCATAAGCTGGCGGAAGAGGGCCATCTGAAAATCACCAAAGAAATAAAAGGATCCTGGTGCGGGCGGAAGAAAAGTCACTACCTGGATTTCCAGGATATCCTGGTATTGCATAAACCTGCCAGGTTTTAAGCAGAATTTTATGGTAAAAACCTGGCCGGCTCAGTTAGTCCTTGTTTTTCAACTTATATTTTTCCTTAAATTTTTGTTTCTCCTTAGGATCATTCAGGTCATAGGTTTCAATATCCCCGTTTTTGTATTTGATTTTTACTTTATCGTTGTTGATGTTAAAATGAGTGACCTCGTCCGGTAAATCCCATTCAATGACCGGTGGAGCCGGAGGAACCGGAGGAGCCGGAGGAGCCGGAAGTACGGGTGGAACAGGAGGCACGGGGGGTACCGGAGGAACCGGAGGCATGGGAGGTACTTGGGGAGCATATCCATTTTCGTTTACTGGGGGCGTGGGAGGCATGGGAGCCATTGGTGGAACGGGAGGTACAGGAGGTGCCGGTGCAACAGGAGGAGCTGGGGGTGACGGAGGTACCGGCGGGACTATGAGTTCTCCGTATTTATTTTGGAATGCAAGAGCTTCATCGTCGTTGTTGAGATTATAATTTTCCCTGGTACCGTCATTCATGCGTACTTCGGCTTTGTTATTTTCCACCCGGATTTCCCGGACCTTGCTGTCTTCGCCGAATCCATTAAATGAAAAGAAGGATCGTCTTTCGGGGTTTTTGCCGGGAACGGTGTCTCTCGATCCCTGCATCATCTGACCTTCCGAAGGTTTGATGATTACCGGTGAATCTTCCCGGATGGTCCTGAACGCAAACAATACCATGGCCATCACCGGAAGGAACAATAAAAATTTAAATCGTTGCATGTTGTGGGATTTACGACCATTCATCATGATTATTCTGTTTTTTAGTGATTGATAACTGAAGGCGGAAGCAAATGAAAAACGGGGAGTGCCGGTTGCCTGTAGCAACAGGTATTGGTAGGATTTGGCATCCACCCCCTGGCTCAAAATGGCATCATCGGTGAGGTACTCCAGGTTTTCCCGGATGGCTTTTTTCACTAACCAGGCTACCGGATTATACCAATTGATCACAGTCACCAATTCGGCGAGCAACATGTCCAGGCTATGCCTTTGTTTGACATGTATAAATTCATGGAGCAGGATTTTTTGAAAATCTTCTCCCTGGAAAGAGCCGGAATGAATAAAGATATCCCGGCCAAATGAAAATGGCGCATGGGCTTCCTGCAGATGATGAACGCGTATTCCCTGCATGCTTACCGATTTGGCTTTTTGTTTAATCCTTAAAAAAGAATGAATACGGATTATAAACCGTGCAAGCAATACCAGCATTCCTGCAAACCAGGCCAGGAGCAGGATGCTCAATGAATTTGATGGCCCTGTGGAGGTTTCCCGTATACCATATGGGTCGACCGGGGTGGAAAGGGCGGGAATGGCATTTACCCAATCCGGCATCCCGGCATCTTTTACAACATCTAAGATTTCATAAGAAATAAAAGGCAGAATCAGGGACAGGAAGAGGCCAAAAATGAAATACAAACGGATTTCTTTATAAAACGTCAGCCGCCTGAGCAAGAGCACATAGAAGGAATGCAGCAGGATGAGGATAAGAGTCATCCGGCCCAGGACCAGGATCGGATCGGCGCTCATGGTTTTTTACCTTTTTCGATCAGGGAAATGATTTCTTTAAGTTCCTTCGGGCTGAGCGCCTGCTGTTCAACAAAAAAATTGACCACGTCCTTATAGCTGTTGTCAAAATAGTCTTTGACCATCTGGTTCAGATTGGCCTTTTTGTATTCCGATTCGGGGATCAGGGGTTTGTATAAGCTGACGTTGCCGATTTTACGGCTGGAGACAAATTTTTTCTTTTCCAGGTTTTTAATGGTGGAAGCCAGGGTCGTATACGGAACCTGGTCTTCAGCCAGTTCATCCAGGATGGCCCGGATATGGGTTTCGCCCAATTGCCAGATCACCTTCATGGCTTGTTCTTCCGGAGGACTTAATTTTTGCATGACCATCGAATAAAATTCAAAACTACGAATATTTCGTAGATTTGTCAATATCATCGTAAAATCTTCTGCAAACCCTTCAGCATGAACGACCAAAAGCCGGATCTCCAAGATAAACGGCTTTCGGCCATCAGGGGCCTTTGGCAGAGTGCTGAATCTTGATCGCCGACTAATGAATTTTCGGTATGTTAGAGCAAAAATCGAATCGATATGACCGGGTGGAGCCTTAAGCAGATCATGACCTTACTCATAGTACTCATTACCCTGGTCATGTTAAGTCATGGGCTGCACCTGCTCAATCCGGAAATCCTGCATCCCCGTTTTCTGACCACTCTGCGCTGGCTGACCATTGGAGGACTGATCTGGATCGGCCTTAAAAAAAACAACCTGACCACCTGGATCTTTTTATCTATGATTATAGGTGCTGAAATTGGCCACGACTGGCCAGGGGTTGGCGCCAACCTTAAGGTGATCAGCGATATTTTTCTTCGGATGATCAAGACCATCATTGCCCCTTTGTTGTTTTCCACCCTGGTAGTCGGGATTGCGGGCCATGCCGATATGAGGCAGGTAGGTCGTATGGGCTGGAAATCCCTGGTCTATTTTGAGGTCGTCACCACCATCGCCCTGATCATCGGCCTGCTGGCTATCAATATATCCAAGGCGGGAGTAGGGATTGACCTGAGCGCGGCAGACGCCCAGGCTGTGCAGGTGGCCAAACAAAGCTGGCAGGATATAGTTTTACATACTTTCCCGGAAAACATCGCCAAAGCGGTTGCCGATGGCCAGGTTTTGCAGATCGTGGTGTTTAGTATCCTGTTTGGACTGGGGCTATCCATGGTGAAAAGCGGCCACCATAAAGAAAATATGCTCCACTGGTGTGAGAGCCTGTCTGAAGTGATGTTCAAATTTACACACCTGGTGATGTACCTGGCACCCTTTGCCGTAGGCGCAGCCCTTGCGTACACCATCGGAAAGATGGGGTTTGATGTGCTGCGCAACCTTTTTTTGCTTTTACTCACCCTGTATGCCGCCCTCGCCGTCTTCATCTTCGGGGTCCTTTTGCCCATTGCCTTATATATCAAACTCCCCATTAAAAAATTCATGAATGCCGTTTCCGAACCCGTGCTCCTGGCTTTTGCCACAGCGAGTTCAGAATCGGCGCTTCCTCATGCCATGAAGGCCCTGGAAGGTTTTGGCATCCCGCGCAAAGTGGTCTCCTTTGTACTGCCCACGGGTTTCAGTTTTAACCTGGATGGCAGCACTTTATACCTGAGCCTTGCCCTGGTATTTGTAGCCCAGGCAGCTAAGGTGGACCTCAGCATTGGCGAACAAATTGTGATGATGCTCACCCTGATGTTGTCCAGCAAAGGAGTCGCCGGCGTGGCGCGGGCTTCCCTGGTCATTTTGCTGGGTACGGCGGTCTCCTTCAATCTGCCCACAGAACCTATTTTTATCATTCTGGGCATCGATGCCTTGATGGACATGGCCCGCACGGCCACCAACCTCCTGGGCAACTGCCTGGCCACGGCAGTGATTGCCAAATGGGAGGGCGAAGTGGATTTTGAAAATTTACCGGAACAATCCGCATAATCTATGTTTCAAAATCCCCCCATGCGGTGGAACGGGGTGTTTAAAGCCAGCCTTAATTCTGATTTAACAACAGGGCCAGTCTTTGGGGAAGATGAATGGTAAGTTCACCTTCCCGGATGGGCTTCTGTGGAAAAAGCTCAAAACGTCCTTTCCGGTACCAGTAAAAATCGGTGCTGATGCCGCCGGGGCAATCCTGGAAAATTCTAAGCACTTCCGGGAAAAGCAATGCCATTAATTGCAATACCTGCGGGCCTTCGATGCAATGAACCAGGGCTATGTTTTTGGCCGGGATGGCCACAAGACAACCCAGATTCCCGGCAGACAATCGAAGATTTTTTTCCAATTCGATCGCGAAAGAAGCTGAAAAATCAGCATTAAACAACAGGATAAGTGGAAAACGGTCTCCCAGGAGATACTCCCTGGTTTGCACCTGTTGGCGCGAAATGTGACTTAAAGCAATGTGAAAAAGGTCTTCTGCAGGCATCCCCCACTCGACCATACGATCCCGCCGGACATAATTAAACTGGTGATCAAAATCGAAGACAAGATAGGTATGAGTTCCGGGGAAATCCACCCGGTATACATATTCATCCGGATTAGGGGTGGTATCGACCGGCCTGACCAGTACTTTCAGAAACTGTTTGGCATGGTCGAAATCTTTGTAGAAATAATCATACGCTTCAGGTTGAACGCGCAATTGCAGAAAATGCCTTTCGATTTCCTTTACCCGGTTTTCAGTTGACAAAGGGGCAATCTTTTTGACCAGATTGTCCAGGTAACAATGCGCCTCCTGCTCTTTAAAAAGGACTACGATATCGCCCTCATCAATTCTCTGGACAGGGCAATCCAGTTTTTGCAGGCAATCCAGGGCAATCCGGATGATCTGGTTATAATCTTTTGCGGAGAGGAAAACCTTGTAACGGTCAGGCAAAGGGAAATCATCCCCTTTAATAAAATTGGGTGTATTCATAGTGTTGTGTATTTACCAAATCCGAATTCCGCTTATCCAGGGTGTTGAATAAATCGGAATATTCAAAAATAAGAAAAAGTAAAATAAATTAAACCTTAAAAAATATGCCTTTCCGGTATAAAAAATAACACAAACCCCATTCCAGGGCAAAGATGCAGAGCGAAGAGAGGATGGATGACAACCATTGAGGGGTAGCTATCATATCGAGCAATCCCCCCGAAATGGCAGTGACATATCCATTGAACCATCTTGAACCGACAATTTCAAAAAACAGGTAGATAAAAATGCTGTTCATGCCGACCACGATAAAAAACCAGAGATACTTTTTATGATCGCGGATATCGACCCACCAGTAAACCACAGCCATGGCCAGCAGGCACCAGCCCAGGGAAGCAAGGGTAAAGGAGGAAGTGGCAATCCGCTTGATTATGGGCGTGATGCCGGCCATATCCAGCAGGTAACCGGCAACCAGGGAAACCAGAGCCCAGAGGAGAATGCCCGAAAGGGCGTCTTTTTTATATTTAATCAACCAGGCCCCGGTGAGCGCTCCTGCAATGGTATGTACAGAAGTTGGAATGCAGTTGATAGCCACCCAGCCGCCCTTATTGATTTTATTCATCAGCACCAGGTCCATGTAATTTCCAAAATTTTGCTGGTCGGTGAAGGGTTGGTCAAAACCGGGAACCCGAGTAAAACGGTATAAAAATTCTGTCAGGAAAAGCAGCGCGACGCAGGCCAGGACCTGATGAGTTGCAGGCCAGCGGAAAATCAAAAAAGCAACCAGAGTGGTAAACGACAATTGGGTCAGTACATCCCAGAGTTCAAACGAAAGTCCCTGGGGCCTGACGGCATAATCCAGGACCCCCCAGAAAAAAAGCCAGCCACACCTTTTGAGAATTTTCAAAAAGGATCGATTCCAGCTCATGCCATTTTCTTTCTGTTTATGGAGGGAAAAAGCCATGGCCACCCCAGCCATATACATAAATCCCGGTTGGATCAGGTCCCAAAACCGAAGACCGTTCCAGGGATGGTGAAAGAACTGGTTCAGCGCCTGGTATAAAAATCCACCCTGCTCGGTGGCTTCCTGCAAATGTTCGTAAAGACGGGTGCTTTCCAGGGCCAGGAGGACCATGATCAGTCCCCGGAGAAAATCAAGGGATAAAAGCCGTTGACCCGGCAAATGGTATTTATCCATGATCGTGTGAATTTAAGGTTTTGACTTAAAGATAATTTAAGATCTCCGCTCATCCGGCCAGGTTTGGTCCAAACAGGAATCTTCCCTCGTGAAAATCTGTTTGATTTTCAAACCTCCGGCGGATTCAAACCGTCTTAAAGAATATGAAAAATTTCAGTTTAATCGTGCTTTTGACCCTGGCACTGGCTTGTGAACGGGCCCCGGGGCCGGTAAGTGGTGTTTGTTATACCCTCACTGAAAGACAGTGTGCCATGGATCCCTTTAACAGTTATGTAAAGGATACCAAAACCCTGGATGAGCGGGCCAATGGGGTGGCTGCCTTTCTCCGCGATCAGGGTATTCCCTTGTCGGAAGTAAAATCCAATCCCAAATTTACAGGAGCAGTCTGCCTGGCCTGTACCTGCCCCAGTGAATACAGCTACCGGTTGATCATTCCTGCAGGAGATACTGTCAAGTTGAAAACCCTGGGCTTAGCCGTGACAGAACGTGATTGTGACTAACGCTCTATCCTCAATCCTCAACCCTCAATCCTGTAAAAAGACCCTTACCCCGGATATCCCACTGGGGTTTTCACCGGAAGAGCTAATAGATATTCTCCCGGGCTCAATGGACTTGAAGATGAGATATTCCTTGATCGCTTGTGCTCGTTGAAGGGCAAAAACGGAAGGTTTTTCAACTTGCTCACCTGCAGCACAAAAGCCCATCAAATGAATTTTTTTGGAAGGATGATTTTTAAGGAAATCGAGGAGT
>CAYOPD010000022.1:17391-37110 GCA_964405735.1 uncultured Saprospiraceae bacterium
TACCGGACTACCGGATCCGGCAGGTTTTTATATAATAGGGAGGTAGAGCCGGAATGGGTGATAAATATTTCTACCCGGCGGTTAAGGGCCCTGCTTTCTTCTGTATGGTTCAAGGTGACCGGCCGGGTGCTGCCATAACCAAGGGCATCAATACGGGCTGATACAATCCCCCTGTCAATCAGGTACTTTTTTATGGTACTCGCTCTTGACCTGGACAAGTCCAGCAATTCGTAATATTTGCCGACGCTGTCGGTATGGCCTTCAATGCGAATCTGGACAGTCGGATTTTGGTGTAAAAATCTGGCAAGGCTGTCAAGGGCCGGAAAAGACTGCGGCAAGACAACGGACGTACCCCGCTCAAAATAAAGATTCCGGATGTCCAGTTTCTGTTCCCCTTCCAGGGGGCTGAGATAAAAATCAATTTCATATACCCGGTTTGCAGATTGATGTAAAACCGGGACATCGACAAGTTGGCTTTTTCCCAGGTACCCTTCTTTATGGGGTGTCAGGCGGTACCGGTCCAGTTTCTTCAGGCTGATTTCAAAAATTCCGTCTTCTGATTGAATGGTCTGCATTTGCTTTTTATGCCTGCTGGGCCCAAAAGAAAGTCCGGCACTGATCAGGTCTCCCGTGAGACTGTTTCTTATACTTCCTTTTAATATGATGGCCGTTGAAATTTCGGGGGCCTCATAAAGGTCTTCCGACTCTTCCCGGATGAAATCAGCCCTGAAAATATCGCTGGTACCATCCCTCCGGGAGGTAAAATAAAGATTGGATGAATCCATCAGGATGGGATTGCTGTCGTCGGACGTGGAGTTGACTGGGGTGCCGAGCAGTTCCGGCTCACCCCACCGGGTCCAGCTGAAATCCAAACGACGGCTCACATAGATATCCGTACCCCCGGGTCCACCCGGCCGGTTACTGGCAAAAAACAGCCTGGTTTTATCTTTGGTGATAAAGGGGGTCATTTCCCTGGCCGAACTGTTGATGACCGGACCAAGATTGATGGGTTCGCTCCAGAGATTTTGTTTAAGTTTAAAACAGACATACAGATCATTGTCGCCATAACTTTCCTGCCGGTTTAGCGACAGGAGCAGTACATCGCCATCCCAACTCATGCATAGATTGACCTCAGGGGACCGGGAATAAAAATCATGCACATAGATGGGCTCGGGAAAATTAAAAGACCCGTCCGGCCTCCGGTCAATAATGGAAAATCCTTTATACATACTTCCGTCCCGCCCAAAATGATTGATGATGACCAGGGTATTGTCATCCGGCGAAAGACTGCATACGCTGTTGGGCAACGCGTTGTTCAGCGGGAAACCAGGTTGGTAAACATGATCAAACAAGCCTTCCCGGCTTTCAGCGATCCAGACATCCTGGTTAAAAACGGAGGAAACGGGAAAGTCGATCTCTTTTTCTGCGATTTGGGAATAAACATCCTTTAGGGTGACAAAATATTCGTTTTCGGGCAGGACCTTCGACAGGTCGACCTCTTCCTGGATCAGGGTCCTGTTAAAATCGGGCCTGCCGGTGCGGGTAAAATAAAGGGTTTTGCCATTGCGGCCGACCACGGGGGATATCTCATCATAACGGTCCGAATTGATGGCCGGACCCAGTTTTTCAATCTTTTGCTGAGCCGATGAAGGGTGGAAAGAAAGAAATAAAAAAAACCACGCTAATTTGCCCCTTCGTTTCATGTTCATACCGGTGCTTTGGAAATACATTCTTTCTTCCCTTTCTAACGGGTTTTTAGTTATTAAATTATTAAGATTTAAAAGGCAACAAACTTTCGGACAAAGGTCGTTGGTTTTAATGAAAGTGCGCAAAAGGACATTTACGGTTTTGTTCCTGCTGGGATATTCGCTGCATACTCCGGCCCAGACTGCTTTAGCCATTGAAAAAGAAGAAAAAAAGGTGATCAACGGGCAGATTGTTAAATTGTTGATCTCCGGCACGGATACCCTATACATCGCCGACCTTCAGGATGTCCACATCTCTTCCCCCCGTCAGTTTAAGAATTACGAGGAATACCGGATGTATATGCGTTACAAAAGGTATGCCGCGGATGTCTATCCTTATGCCAAGGAAGCCATCGAGGTCTATCGGAAAATCAAAGAAGAAACCGAAGACCTGAAAAGGGGAAAACGTAAAAAATTCATCCGGAACATCAACAAAGAATATAAAAACGACTATAAAGAGACTTTTAAAAACATGACCCGTCTCCAGGGCAAGGTGATGATTAAAATGATCGAACGGGAGCTGGATGTATCCTTTTTTGACCTGATCAAAGAAGTGAGGGGTGGTTTTACCGCCACTTACTGGGATACCTTCAGCAGGTTATACGGCTATCGTCTCAGGGATAAATATGAAAAAGGGGAAGAACCCATATTGGATGCAGTGCTTCAGGATTTTAATATCACGGCGAAGCTAAAATAATCCTCAAACGGTTACCGCCATAGGCGGATAGGCACATCAAATATTTGGTTCCACCTGTTAATATTTTTTTCGCAACTACTATTTTTTCACTAAATTTAGTGCAACAGGTTGTTTTCGAAACTTACTTAGAACCAACGTTATACCCCAAAAACCTTAAAATTCCAATTTATGAAAAAAATGTATTTATGGGCTTTAGGCTCCATTTTATTATTTAGCTGCAACAACGAGAAAGCACCTGAGTCAAAAACTGATGCTGCTCCTGCCGCGACGGAAACCCCCATGGCTCCGGCTGAGTTTGCAGATCCCAAATATGCAGAAATGGGCAAAAAAGCACTTGAAGCCATGTCTGCTGGAGATGTGAGTGGTTTTGTCAGCAACTATGCCGATAACGCAGTTTATCAATTTAACAGCGGAGATAGCATTGCCGGTAAAGCAGCTATAGAAAGTTACTGGAAGCAAAGAAGGTCTGAAGCGATGGACTCCATTTCATTCACCAATACCATATTTCTGCCAATTAAAGTAAATCAGCCTCAAAGTATTGAACAACCTGGTGTCTGGTTATTATCCTGGTATCAGGTAAATGCAAAATACAAGACGGGTAAAAAAATGTCTCAATGGGTACATACGGACATTCACTTTAACGAAGCGGATCAGGTAGACCGAGTGATCCAATACCTGGACAGGGTGCCAATCAATGCAGCCATGTCTAAATGAACAACTAAATCATTGAGTTAATGTTGAAGTAAACGGTACTGGTCAGGGCTGTTTGCTTTTTGTATTTCGATTAATGAATAAGGAGCTGATCCGGAAGGGGTTTGGGCTCAAAGCTCACTTGATCACATCAAACATCCTGGAATACTTCAATGTAAAACTGCGGTTGTCAAATCGGTCCAGGCCGCGGTTTTCATTAAATACCAGGAAAAGGCCGGTATTGGACTGCTGCAGCCAGCCGAGGCGCATATTCATAGACCATTTATCCAGTACGTCGTTAAACTGGATCAGGCTTTGAATATACAGGCGGGGGGTAAACGAATATGAAATCCTGGAACGGAATATATTGGTATTAAAATCGCCGTAAGGCAGTCTCACCACATTGTTGTTGATGCCCCATTCCGAGGTGAATTTGTCGCCCAATCGTACATTCACAGATCCGGTGGTACTCGTCCTCCGGCCACCGAAAAAGCCGCCAATGACCGAACGAATGTTCACTGAAATATTTTTACTGGTATTGGACATCAAAACCAATTGGGCTTCGTGATGATTATATGTACCTGAAGGCACGGTAATTCCCGAAGAAATTTCAAAAGGGACAAAAACGCCTTCCGTGGTAAAGTTGATTCCGGTATGTATTTCAAGGCCATTTTCCCATTCCCAGTGGTTGTCAATATGGAGGAATCCGGTTTCCAGCTTCTTATTCCCGTAATTCCAATAACTGCGATAGGTGATGTGTGGCCTCAATTCCAGCAGTCCTGCTTTACCCTTCATGCGCCAATGATACAATACCGTTGCCTCGGGTTTCCGGAAACTATTTCGCAATAAGAACCCCACTTCCGGATTAAAACCTTTTCCCAACTCACTGTATCCCATGATGATATTAATTTTATTCCATTCATAATTGTAAAGCAATTTGAAGGAATGATCGGCTTCCCTGATGCCGGGAGTAGCTGTTTTGGCAAAAAAACCTGAAAACTGGGCTTTATTGCCCAGTCCCAATTTTCCATCTATAGCAAAGGTCCGGTTGTAATGATCTTCACCGGGTCCCATGCCTTGTTTATTGATGATAAGGCCCCCGATGGTTGACCTTTTTGCAAATTCATGATTGACCCTGGCAATACTGAAGTTGGTTTTTGAAATTCCTGCTCCGTCCACTTCATCGGTAAAAAGGGAAAGCAATCCCAGATTGGTATGATTAATTTTCCCGGACATCCTGGCGCCGCCAATAATAGGCACCTGTACGCCTCCTGATCCGATGCCAATCCGGCGGCTGAAAAACAAATCTACTTCGCCTGTACTCCCTACACCAAATTGTCCTGCATTTTCCAGGAAAAATGGCCTTTTCTCAGGAAAAAAAAGGTTGAAACGGTCAATATTTACCTGTTGGTCGTCAACTTCTACCTGTGCAAAATCGGTATTGTAGGTGAGGTCGAGGGTCAGTGCGGGTGTTATGCTGTATTTGATATCCCCTCCGATATTGGCATCCGTGATGGTTTTTGAGGGGTTTATCACATTGTTGGTTGTGGTTTTGCCCAGAACATAAGGAATGACTTTGAGATTGCCGGGGTTTTCCAGGTCAAGGCCGGTGAGGGTACCTTCCAGGGAGAGCCGGTTGAGGTTAAACTCCACGGGTATCGGCGACCAGTAGGCGGCCTCGTTGTTTTTCTGAATGTTGCGCTGAAAGTTGACGCCCCATACCTGGTTTTTGCCGCTGTTGTAGCGAAGCGTCCGGAAAGGAATGGCAAACTCAGCCATCCAGCCGTTTTTATCCACCTTGGTTTTTACCGTCCAGGAAGCATCCCAATTGACATTGATGCCCCCGATCCGGCCCCCCTGCTGGCGATTGGCGTTTGGATTGCTTTGGCCCTCATTGTCCACCTGGGCATCGTATTCAATCCCGGCAGGATTGGTGCCGAAAACAAATCCGTTTTGTCCGTCTTTATAGGTATCCAGAATGAATAAAAAAGCATCGGTGGCATCCAGGGAAGCATCGCGCCGGGAATCGGAAATGATTATTTTATCGGGAGTGTGATCATAACAAACGGCAGATAAATAAAAAAAGTCCTTGTCATAGCCTATCCGGATTTCCGTATTTTCCGACACCGGTTTTCCAAGATATGGTTGGGTCTGGATGAGTTCAACGAAGGGCGGAATGGTTTGCCAGACGGAATCTTCCAGGACATCTCCATCGATCGTGGGCGCCTTGCTGACCCGATAAGCTTTAGTAGAAGGCCTGCTGCTCGAATAAGGAGTGTTTAAACTGTTTTGTGACCATGCCGGCATAGCCCCCCCTGCCAGAAAGACCGGGATGATAAAGCAAGCCTGAATCCGTGTAAACATAATGAGGAGCACAGGGAGTCCATAAAAATTCCACTGCACTTGCAAATGTATTAAACCCGGATTATTTGGAATAATATTAATTGACCTGAATCTCCGCCAATACGGGAAAGTGATCGGAATAATGGACTCTTTGAATTTCGAAGCGATTGACCTGAAGGGTCTTTGAAATTAATATATTGTCAATATGGAGAAAAGGCAATTTTCCGGCATAGGTATAGGCCAATCCATTGCCTCCCTGGAGAAACCCGTCGCGGAGGCCCTCGTGCAACAGGCGGTAGACATAAGAGGCAGGAATGTCGTTAAAATCACCTGCCAGGATCAGGGGATGCGGGCTTCCCTGCATATGTTTTTTTAATTCTGCGGCTTGGTCTACCCTGAGAAGAAGAGACCTTTTGTACCGGCGTAATACATTCTTTATTTTTTGCCAGGTAGACCGGTCTGGCAGATCCCGGGTTTGCAGGAGTTGCTCAGTCTGGTCGGATATTTTATTGGATACCAGATGCACATTATACAGTCGAAACGTGTCCTTTTGATGAACGATATCCGCCCATGTGCAACCATTGCCCAGAGCTTTGCTCTTCAGTTCCCCTTCCTTTACAATAGGCCACCGGGAATAAATAGGCCAGAAATTGGTGGCTGACAAGTGGGTGTGTTTGTATTTTTTTTCCAGGGAGTCTTTCAGCCTGAAAGTCGGGGATTTCCGGTGCCATTCCTGGAAGCAGAGGATATCGGGGTTCATCCGGACATAAAACGCCCATTCCGCCACCTGGTTGCCTTTAAAACTGGAACCGATATTATGGATCAGGAGGCGGATTCCTCCTTCATCCGAAGGGAAAGAAAAATTAATAAACGATTTTCTGAAAAGATTGGCACTGAGCAGAAGCAGGAAAACCAGCAACCAGGTTTTATGTTGTTTCAGTACGAGGCCAAGTCCAACCAGGAACAGGCAGGCTAAATATAAATATGGAAATGCAAGCCCCAGGAAGGCGGCCGGCCAGAATAGCCTGGGATCGATCCGGGGAGACCACCAACTGGCTAAAAGAAACAAGCCTGCCAGGATACTGCCGGTATTAAATATCCTTTGAAATGTTTTATTCAACTCAACGCCGGATTTTCAGATTATTTGCTGGCTTTTTCGAGCGTATTGCGTTCTTCCTGCGTGAGGCTGTCCATTCCTTTGGTCCTGATCTTATCCAGTATGCGGTCTATTTCATTCCGGACCTGATCTTCATCGGCTTCGGCCGGTTTGACTTTCACCGGGCCGCTTTTTCGGCCGGCAGATGAAGCAGACCCCGTTTTCCGTATAGGGATGATTTTAGTTTCCGGTTTGTTTCTGAATGGCCAGCCCGGAAGGGCGGAACCGTTTTTAAGCCACCAGATGAAAAGGATCCCCCCCAAGCCCCCACCCAGGTGGCCGATATGCCCCCCGGTATTGGAGTTTTCGGCCAGGCCCACCAGGTCCAGCAGGACTACGACCAGGGCAATGTATTTAAGTTTGACCGGTCCGATCAGGATCAGATGCATCAGAAAATCGGGAGCAATGATCGTGGCAGCCAGGACAAAACCCATTACTGCTGCCGAGGCACCGTAAGCAATCACTTCAGGCGAGGGGTAATCGAAGATTTGGGAAAAAATATAAATGCTGAAAACGCCCATTATTCCGGCTACCAGGTAAAGAGGGACAATGACCCGGTTGCCGATCAGGTCTCCGACGATATTTCCAAACCAGTATAACATGAGCATGTTCCAGATCAGGTGCCAGATTCCGATGTGTAAAAACATATGCGTAATCAGGATCCAGGGATGGGTCAGCAAATACCGAGTATTGGAATGGAAGGACAAAGCCTCGGTAAAGGCCGCAAATCCTGCCCGGCCCTCTTCTCCGGCTATATTAAATCCGATGCGGACAAAAAGGACCAGTATAAATACCATTACGTTAACCAGCATGAGCTGGTTGAGTCGGGTTCCTTTTCCAAGATGGTATTTAAAATCCTGCCAGATGGAATCAAACATATACCCTGCTATTTACCGGTTTTTCGCCAATAGAGGATGATCAGGAAACCAAACAGGGCACCGCCAAGGTGGGCAAAATGGGCGACCTGGGTCTGGGCGCCCTGGGTAACCATCACCAGTTCCAGAACAATGGCAAATATGACCATATAAACTGCCTTCATTGGGATGGGCGGAAACAAGAGCATCAGTTGCTGATTTGGGAAATACATGCCAAAGGCGACCAGTACCCCAAAGAGCGCTCCCGAAGCGCCTACCACGGAGCCCGAATTTTGCATATACCGCGCATGTTGGAGGACATCGAGCTGGCTCACCTCAAAATACCAGAAAAGAAGGTGGATCAGAATAGCTCCAATGCCGCAAAAAAGATAAAAAAATAAAAATTTGCGGCTGCCCCAGAGCGCTTCAAGCATGGGGCCAAAGGTGGCCAGCATAAACATGTTAAAAAAAAGGTGGGGCAGGTTGCCGTGCATAAACATATGCGTCACCAGCTGGTAGGGCCTGAAATCGCTGGACCCCGGGTAATACAGGGCCAGATCTGGAAGTTGGGAATATATAGGAAGTCTGCTGATTAAGAAGAGGATACCGTTAATGATCAGCAATTGTTTGACTACATCAGTCAATCGAATCATGGGGTAAAATTAGTTGAATTTTTATAGATGGATTCAGGCCCTTTAAAGAAGGGTATTACTCACTGCCGGAATTGGATAATACAAAATGTCAGGCTGAACAGGGATGCTTTTAACAAGAGACCTTTATTCATCCACTACTTTTATGGTCCAGACATAATCCCCTTTTGATTTAAGTTCTGAAGGCAACTCAATTTCAATACCTGCGGCGGTTTTTTCCCATTTTAAACCGGTACCCGATCCAAGCAGGATCGCTTTGGAAGACGGTGTGAATGGCAATTTGGTGATCCGGATTTTATCGTTGGGATAGTCGAATAAAAAAACATAACGGGCCTTGCCGTCCTTGCTCTGAGTAAAACGGATACGGTCACCCTCCATATAACTTGTCCACATCCGGGTATTATAGATGGCCTCACCGTTGATCTTCATCCAGGCGCCTATTTTTTTCAACCGGTCATAGGCAGTAAGATCCCATTCTCCATCGGGACCGGGGCCGATGTTTAATAATAAATTTCCTCCCTTACTCACGATGTCCACCAGTTTTTGGATTAATTCAACGGCCGGTTTATAGGTATCGTTGGGTACGTAACTCCAGCTCCCGGCCATGGTCATGCAGGTTTCCCAGGGGTAGGGCAATCCTTTTTCGGGAATATGTTGTTCGGGGGTCAGGTAATTCTGATGGACTCCGGGAACAGCGCGGTCAACCACAATCAGGCCGGGTTGTTTATGCCGGACCTCCCGGACAATTCTTGCCATGTCGATATCCTGACTTTGGGGATTGCGTGCATACCGGCTGCCCTCATAGACTTCGAGTAAATGGTCCCTGATTTCTTCAGTGGTTTTAGGGCGTACCCAACCGCCGTCAAGCCATAAAATATCCAATTTACCATAATTGGCGGCCAGTTCATTGAGTTGATTCCGGGTAAAATCGGTAAAATTTTTCCACCGATCCGGATATTTGGTAATGGAATAATTGGGATTCCGGTCTGCAGGGGGGAATTTATCCCACCAGTAATCCTGGCTGTGCCAGTCTGGTTTGGAAAAATAAGCCCCGGCCCAAAAGCCTTGCAAGCGGAAAGCATTGAAAATTTCCCTGGTCACATCGCTTCTCGGGTTACCGGAGAAAGGTACTTTCGGATTGGTTATTTTATAATCGGAATACCGGGTATCAAACATGTTGAATCCATCGTGGTGTTTGGTGGTGAAAACGACATATTTCATGCCCGCTTCTTTGGCGGCTGCCGCCCATTTTTCCGGATTGAACCGTGTTGGATTAAAAGTGAGCGGCAACTCCTCGTATTTTTTACGGTATTCTTCATATTTATCCGCCACCCCTTCCTTCCTGGCCCAGGCCGCCCATCCTACATCCTCCGGGCAAATGCTCCAGCTTTCTACCACGCCCCATTGGCTGTATGGCCCCCAATGCATGAGAAGGCCGAATTTAAGATCCTGCCATTGTTCCAGTTTTTTCTGGATGAGCGTATCCGGGTCAGGGTAATACTCCCGGTCTTGTGCGCTGGAGAGAAAAGCGATGAGTAATAAAATGAACAGAAAATGGCATTTCATAAATGGATTGCTTAAAATAAACCTGGATCTCAGGCAATGGCATGCAGACTCCGGTCCATCCGGCCGGGGTGAAATTAGTTCAATTTTGGGGACTTTAAAGGAGAAGGGAAACGGGGAAAAACGAAAATACGAAACCAACTATTTCTCCTTCCGGGGTAACCATTTGTTATTAAAATACATTAATTTACAGAAAGCGGACACCCCGGTTACCCTTTTTTATTAACCCTGTAAACTCCATATTATGGCTGCTAAGTATGCATTATGTATCGGCATCAACGACTATCCGGGTACGGGAAGCGACCTGGCCGGTTGTGTCAACGATGCCAACGATTGGGCGTCCACCCTGGCTGCGCACGGATATACCGTGAAAAAACTGCTTGATAAAAAAGCAACACGGCACAACATCCTTGCTGAAATCGCATCTGTCATTTCCATGTCAAAAAAGGGGGACTCCGTTATTATTCAGTATTCCGGTCACGGCACTTATATTCCTGATCAGGATGGGGACGAACCGGATGGTACCGATGAATGCCTCTGCCCCTGTGACCTGAAGACCCGCGGTGCGATCACCGATGATGAATTGTTTGACTTGTTCAACAGTAAAGCAACCGGCGTCCGGTTGGTCATGATCTCCGATAGCTGCCATTCGGGAACGGTGACCCGGTTTGCCCCGCCTGCCGTCAGGGGGCGAAAAGCGCCGCAAACCAGGGTAAAATTCCTGCCCCCGGCCAGTTTTTTATCGTCACGGGAACTCAACAAATTCGGGGTCTCCAGGGCCATCCGCAAATCTTCACCCCCCGGCCGGTATGGAGGCTTATTGATGTCGGGATGCCAGGACGTGGAATACAGTTATGACGCCTATTTCGGAAACCGGCCCAACGGCGCTTTCACCTATGTCGCACTAGCTGCACTGAAAAAGCTCAAAACCGGAGCCTCCTATAAGGATTGGCACAAAGCCATCCGGGCCATGCTCCCTTCGCAGCAGTACCCGCAATCTCCCAATCTCTTTGGATCTTCCACGATGAAAAAATGGAAGGTTCTCCAATAACCCTTGATGGTTTATTGGTAAATCTGAAATGACCTTCCAAATTAGATTATGTCAAAACGTTATTCCAGGTTACCTGCAATTGAAAGCAGATTTTTCTCCGGCAACACTTCCAGGCTGAGGCCTTTCGATTACCGGGTGGCCGGGGAGCGTGTCCAGGGATATTTTTATACCCCGGCTGCCAACCGCTTTTATTATGCAGAAGCCCAGCCTAAGAAAAGAATCGTCCTGCATTTTACAGCGGGTAATCTTGCCGGCGATATGAATCAATTGACGATTCAGGATTATCACGTTTCCGTCCCTTTTGTCATTGCGCGGGATGGGAAAATTTACCAGTTGTTTTATTCCAAATACTGGTCCCATCACCTCGGTTTGAAAAGCGGCAACCCGTCCAAGATTTACGACCGGCAATCCATCGGCATTGAAATTTCGAATTACGGCTGGCTGAAATCCCGGGACGGGCAACTGGAAACCGCATATTCCCTGGAAGGTTCAAATCCCCTGGATGTATATTGTGGCCTGGGAGATACCGAGGCCTATCTGCAACTGGACAGGAAGTACCGCGACCATGAATATTATGCCTCTTTCACCCCTGCCCAGTTGGAAAGCACCATCGCCCTTATCCGTTATCTCACCGCTCTGTATTCCATTCCGCGGGTATTGTTGCCGGAAGATGAGCGTTACTTGTTTTCCAAAACAAATTGGGATTTTGAAGGAATCGTGAGCCATGTCAATTTCAGGGAAACCGGCAAATGGGATATCGGCCCTGCCTTTGACTGGAATGGCCTGATCACAGGGGTTCAGGCGGATTCTTTTGTTCCCGTCCTGAATCCGATACAATCTGCCCGCGGGAGAACATCCATCCATGAAAAGGAATTTGCTCCCGCTCAAAACCAGGGCTCAAAATATAAGCCGGGCGCTAGGACCATGATCAGGGAGTATAATCCGTTTGACTGGGAATAATAAGCTCTTACGAGTTTCGGGTTAAATTTATAATTGTGCCTCACCAGAATAAACAATAATGATGCCCTTGCAGGGCGAATAGGGTCATGAACTCATAGGCAGGGGCGACCTCGCCCCAGCCTATGAGAATGAAGGCCTTTCAGGACCGTGAATATTGAATCATAAGCCAACCAGATAGCTTTAGGGAGCCGAATCTACGTGAGCTCAAAATCTCCGGGCACAATCCTTTTGTACAACTTGTTCAGCTCCTCCAAATAAGCCGTGAATTTCAAAAAAGCACCGTGTACGGTCTTTCTGATCAATCCTATACCCCGTGTGCCACCGCAATCGCAGCTTTCAACAGATCCCAGTCGGTATCTCCCGGCACCGTACAATCGGCTCCCAGGATAAATTGAGGGGGCGCCTGCTTCAATACCTTCCGGACCTCGTTTTCCAATTCGGCCCGGCCGCCTTTGGCGATGACACCATGGCGATCCATGCCTCCCATGCAGGGCCTGTTGAACATATCCGACACTTCCTGCCAGTTGAGCAACTTGCCGGTAAGCTGGGGATTACAGTTTACCACCTGCCCGGGATAATCCTGGACAGCGTCATAAGACGCATAGGGCGCATTATAATCACAGACATGAAGGATATTAAAAGGACAGGCAGCGGTGACTTCTTTCATCGCCACCAGGTCGGAAGGTTTGACATAGTCGGTAAACAGCCGTGGATCGCTGAACTGCCCCGTTTCCGATCCCTGGGTGGACATATAGAAACCATCCACACCCAGATCCATGCAGGCACGAACAAAGATCATCTGGCTTTCGGTAAGAATGTCCAGCCCCTTTTTTACCGCTTCCGGGTCCTCTTCCATGTGACTCAACAAAATTTCGCGCGTAGCGGAATGTCCGGCCCACATGAAAGGGGAATACAGGGTCATGATGACCAGCGCTTCCTTTTTGGCTGCCTGCACGATTTCTTTCACCGCCTGCAATTGAGGCTGGTAAAAGCCAATCGGATTTGGCCTCAGTTTTGACCAGTCGGCTGGTTTTTTCAGAAAATCGAGAAGGGGGTATTGTTGTTCGTACTGGATTTTTACGAAATCCATCCCGGTATGACGGAAATAGCGGAGATGTTCTTTTGCGGCAGCAATGCCCAGCTTAAAATCATCCCCAAAATGCAGAAAGAAGGCGGCCGGGGTATAGCCAGGTTCTGTTTTTCCCTCCAGCCATTGGAGCATGCGGTCTCTTTTGCTGATTGTTGATCCTGGTTTGCAGGAGGCTATTGAAGCCATCTGGGGGAATCCTGCCAGCAGGGAGCCGGCGCCAAATAACGACGTTCGAAGAAAATTAGACCTTTTCATGATAGGTTATTTCTGTTAGAATTCCATGTTAAAATAGTAAGAGCTTTCCAGGCTTTCAAAATAGTTTAGACTAATAAAATTTTGCACATACTGAATTACAGCTTGAACTTGCGGTATTTCATATTTAAAGATATTTATTTATTTGGTATATTAGCCTTATTGGCGATTTGTGGCAGCGGAACAAATATTAGTCCGGCAACACTCCTGGCACCAGTCATTGAATTTGATTTTTATCAGAAAATGAAAGAATGGATGATAATTCCCAAAAAATTAAAATAGGTATCCTCCGAATAGACCCTAATAATCCTAATGATGAAATGCATCGTCAACGGGCTCGACTATTACATTCACTAGTAGAAACGCTAAACATTCCAGTAGAAGATTGGGGCAATACGGATAGCGAACAATCCCATGAATTTGTCGAAATTATCATTGCCCTCGGCAGCGCCGGCGTTTTCACGGCAGTCGTTAGTGTAATCAAAGCCTGGCTTGAACGCAACAAAATTGAACAAGTCGAACTTACCAGTGTAGACGGTAAAAAAAGAATTACGATGACAAAGGCTACAGCCGCCGATGTCATTAAGGTGGCGAAAGCAATTGGGTATAAAATGTCAACACCTGTAAAATCTCAACGGAAATAAAAGAATTGCAGAGCTCCTGTGTTTTTCAATCAATAAACCGAATCCCGCTACCTTCGGATAAAGTGTCCTAAATTTAATTTATATCAGTCAAAAAGGAGCTGATCCTTCAATTTTAATCGATTAAAAACATATCAATGCCAAAAGAAATTTTCCCTTCCTCCTTCGAATGCGACTGTGGCCATCAATCCCATTTCTGTGAAAATACGATCAGGGAAATGGAGGAAATGAGTGCAAAAGGGTATAAAAAATGTATCTCAGCGACTCTGAAGAGGAAACACACACGATTGTTTTTTACCATGGGGAAATGATAGAAATCATTTGTCCCCAAAAAATTAATACATAAGCACAGATCACCGAAAATTTCTAATCCTGATTTGAAAGTTTCAAGGGTGATCGAAGCAGGGTGAATGGAACACCAGAAATTTACATGGAGGCTTAACTAAATTGTGGGTATGTAATCGAATCAAAAGAAGAACAAAGTTCAATTGGATTCCATCAAAAATCCCCGGCAATATTTACTGGAAGGTCTGCGGCGCTTCGTAGAATCAGTCCGGAACCTGGACGGCGTAGGGCAAATCGCAGTATTAGGTTCCATTGTAACGGCCAAACCATCTCCGAAGGACATCGATGTGCTCGTGATGGTTGACGATCATACCGACCTGGTTCCTTTGGCAACGTATTCCAGACAATTGAAAGGGTACACGCAAAGTATAAACAAAGGCACCGATGTGTTTCTTTCCAATCAACAGGGTAAATACATCGGACGAGTTTGTCGTTGGAAAATATGTCATCCAGGTGTCAGGGTAGCATGCAACGCTCTCCATTGCGGACTCCGACCCTACCTTAACGATGATCTTTCCGTGGTCAAATTAAGTGTTGAACTGGTGCACCATCCACCAGTGACTTTATGGCCGGTCGTGGAAATACGATGTCCATTACCTGAGGATTTCAGGGAATGGATAAGCCAATTTTGAATAATAATCTAAAAAACAGCAACGGCAGCTTCCATGCAGCGATTATTACCTTTCGTTCAATCTCCGGATAATATGCAGTATTTTGGGGGTAATGCCGATTTTGGCATTAGAATACATATTAGGCAGTGTAGAAATCAGCATGACTTTCACGAAAAAACCTCTCATAATTGTTCTACTCGCGTCTGGTGTGCTGGGTAGCCAGAGGCTTGGGTCGGTGATTGCAACAGGTGCCCCGGCTGAGATGACTGCACTGTCCACTTTCAACGGTTCGAAGGCTGGAGAGTCTCGTGAAGTCCTTGGCATCCTGCTTTGCTGGTGCCCGCCGGGAAAGTTCGTCATGGGCAGCCCGCGCAATGAACCGGAGCGGCGACCCGATGAAGATCAAGTGGAAGTGACATTGACCAAAGGATTCTGGATGGCCAAGTTCGAAGCTACGCAGGGACAATGGAAGAGGTTCATGGGAAAACTGCCTGGCCCGCTGACAGCTGAGTTGCCTGAAGGGGATGACTTTCCCGTGGGCAATGTCAGCTTTGCCGAAACGGAGGCGTTCTGTCAGAAACTCACCGAACTCGGCCACCAGTCCGGCAAGCTCCCGAACGATTGGGAGTTCCGGCTGCCCACGGAGGCGCAGTGGGAGTATGCATGTCGTGCCGGGACGACGACGGCCACTTCGTTTGGCGACAAGCTCAGCAGCATACAGGCGAACTTCAAAGGGAAACCTTACAATGGAGCTGAATCAGGGCCTTCGCTCAATCGGGCCGCAAAAGTTGGCAGCTATCCGGCCAATGCCTGGGGCCTGCACGATCTTCACGGCAACACGTTCGAGTGGTGCCGGGATTGGTACCATTCCAAATTGCCTGGAGGCATCGATCCTGACTTATATTTATGGAAGGCAGCATCCCGCGTGCGCCGAGGCGGCTGCTGGGCCGATGAGGGCTGGCCTTGCCGGTCAGCCTTTCGGCTGCGATTTGAACCGGAGCGGCGTTACGACCACATCGGCTTTAGGATCGTTGTTGTTCAGGCGGGAAAACAAAATACAAAATAAACGCAGGGAACGAGTTCCTTTGTGAACTGCCGTAAGGCACAGCATTTCGACCACGTTCGGCATGCCCCTGCAAAATAAGCACTTGAATAATCCAGCAAAGGGCGTATCTTTATTGTAGAAACAAAATAGAAGATAACCCTATGCTTACAAAAGTTCAGAAATGGGGCAATAGCCTTGCCCTCCGGATACCAAAACCCTTTGCGGTTAATGCTCAATTGAAAAACGATTCTTTCGTGGAAATCAGTATCGTAAAAGGCAAAATTGTCGTTACGCCGGTTCCCGCACCAAGTTGGACGCTCGAAGAATTGCTTGCAGGCATAACGAAAAATAACCTTCATAATGAAGTAGATACAGGATTTGCCACAGGAAATGAAGTTTGGTGAACCTATGGCATATATTCCAGATAGTGGCGATATTATTCGGATCATGTTCAATCCGCAGGCAGGGCATGAGCAGGCAGGTCATAGACCAGCGTTGGTTTTGTCTCCAAAGGCTTATAATGGGAAGGTTGGTTTGGCAATTCTCTGTCCCATCACAAGTCAGGTCAAAGGGTATCCGTTTGAAGTTAGGATACCTGAAGGATTAGAAGTAAGAGGCGCTATTTTATCTGACCAGGTAAAAAGTCTTGATTGGAAAGCAAGAAAAGCGGCATTTAGTTGCAAGTTGCCACCTGAACAATATAATGAAGCCGTCAGGAAATTAAGCACCTTAATTCGTGAACAAATTTAAAGCGTGCAGAGTCTCAGGAACAAAACAACATTACTGAAGGAGTCTGTGTCATCCTCTCCTTAGCTTCGCTGCTGCGCTTGGTTTCCTGACGTTCTTAAAAGTTGTGTTTCAGAAGGTATCTATTATTATGCTATTTGGTCGGAACCCCCGCTAAAGATTCGGATCGCTAAAACTTCAGAAATCCCCACTCGATATTTTCGGAAGGAATATGAGACGAGTTCGAAAATATAAAATCTCGATTTGGAACGATTGAAACCCGGGATGTTTGATAGAAAACTACGGAGACCAAATAAATTGGGTTGGAAAGTAAATTTTAATAAAAATCTTCTTCCTCTTTATTGTTTCCTGATAATATGCTGTATTTTGGTGATAATGCCGATATTGGCAGGAGAAATGAGGGGTTGCAGGAAGTCTGGGCTTCGGTCCGCCTGGCTTTTGCTCCAACTTTTCGAGCCGGGATCGATCGGATCGTCAGCGAAGTTCATTAATGAAATCGAGCTGTATGTGGCTCAACCAGGATTGTGGACGCCAATACTAGAAACGGCAACTTAAGGAGGTTCCCGATGAAGAGACCCTCGCTCCGTGAAATCGGGGAAGTTGCTGCTGTCGTCGGCGTCGTTGTTTCCCTGATTTTCGTCGGTCTTCAGCTCCGGGATAGCGCGCGCGCTGCCAGGGCCTCCGCATATCAGCAACTGGGAATTGCAGTGACCAGTGGCTGGATGACGAAAGCAACAAACCGGGAGCTGAATGATCTCATTTTCAAGGCTGAGGCTGCGGATTCCGCAGGATGGGAGGGCCTGAGCGAATCCGATCGAAGGCTCGTTGAGTCCTTCGTCGTAGCAAACCTTCGTCTATATGAGACCGTATTCCATCAGGTCGATGAGCACTTGCTGCCTGCGAACGCGATGGAGTCCCTAGGATGGAACGGATTCGGCAGCACGAATCTTGTTCAGAGAACGTGGGCGCGGGTACGGGATCGGGTCACGCCAGGTTTTGCCAACTACCTTGAGTCGATTACGCCACAACTGCAAAATCGTTAAAAATTATTGTTTCAATGACCTGACTGGACGTGAAAGCGACGGGTATCATTTGTTCTGAATGTCTTTACAAATCCTTCCTCATTTTATCATATGCCTTGAAGGTAGCTGTATATTGATGGCAAAATAAATATGGGAGATAAAATAAATGTCGAGCAGAAGATCACGATGCCCGCGAATAAAGGGAGCCTGAACATGTCGGGGCTAAAATCATCAGCGCGAGAGTTTGTCCTGGTGGTTCTCGGCGTATTGCTGGCCTTCGGCATCCAATCCCAATGGGAGGCCAGGCAGGAGCGCAGGGAGGTGAGCGGGTATCTGACAGCACTCCGGTCCGAATTGCTTGAGAATCGCGCACAACTGGTCAAGCGACAGCAAGTGCTGCACGCATCGATAGCGACGGCAGATACACTTCAAAAAGCCTGGCTCCGTGATGTCCGAGTCGAAAAGTCACAACTGCCTCGCCTGATTTGGGTCGCGACTGGCATATCCGGGGGTACCTTCAGATATACAGCCCTGGAAAGTTTGACCCGCAGTACATCATGGGCGCAGCTACAGGACCCCAACCTCCAATTGGCCTTGTCCCGATTGGAGTTCCAGTTGGCTGAAGTTCGGTCCAACGCGGACGCCGCCATTACCTTTTGGTTTGAGGCTTCCGAGCCCTTCCTTCGTGATATGGTTAGCTACGACGAATGGGAACGTGCTACACAGGATCCACTCAATACATCGATCGATGCCGAAGTATGGGTCGGCCTTCTATCTGACTTGCGCTTACAAAACCTCATCACACACGCATCATGGTTCTCAAAGGTGTCACTCGAAGGGACGAACCGGGTCGTTGAAGAGATTGACCGTGCGTTGACGCTCATGGTGAATCCATAATACTACCATAGTACCTGCGCCGTTACCTTTTAAGAATTTGCACCTGACAGCGCAGGCTATGAATGTCAGGCGCACTTCCATGGCAGCTCATGCTCAAGGGTCGGCGTATACCAGCAGAAGAAATTCAGAATCGTTAACTGGCCTGAAGATGCAGGGCGCAATAAATGCCCCTCAAGTTTTTTTAAGCCAAATGGTATAAGTGCTGTCAAAGGAAGTATACAAGAGTCTGCATTTCCCCTGGAGTGGATCTGAAGATCTTACAAACTCGCCATATCGATTACAAACCGGTACCGCACATCCCCTTTCACCATGCGATCGTAGGCTTTGTCTATTTTCTGAATAGGTATCATTTCCACGTCCGAGACAATATTTTTTTCCGCACAAAAGTCGAGCATCTCCTGGGTTTCTTCTGTGCCACCGATCATGGAACCGATGATGCTCCGTCTGTTTTTGATCAGGGCAAAAGGATCCAGGACCGGGAATTCCGGCGGCAGGCCCACGACGAGCATTTTACCATTCAGGCCCAGCAAGTCCAGGTATTTTTTATAATCGTGCTGGGCGGAGATGCAATTGAGGATTACATCAAACTGGCCGTTGTGTTTTTTCATTTGCGCCTGGTCGCTGGAGAGCAGGAAATGATGGGCTCCAAGTCTTTTGCCATCCGTTTCTTTAGAGGGGGTATGGCTGATCAGGGTGACTTCTGCTCCGAATGCCGAGGCAAATTTAACTCCCATATGACCGAGCCCGCCCAATCCGGCTACCCCCACCCGGGTATTTTTGCCCACCCCTGCATATTTTAAAGGCGAATAAGTGGTGATGCCGGCACACAATAAAGGCGCTACGGCACTCTGATCCAGTCGTCCTGAAATATGGTACACAAAACGTTCATCGGTGACGATCATCGAAGAATATCCACCTCGTGTATATCCCGAGCCATCCCGGGCCATGACATTGTAAGTGCCGGTAGGGCCTTCTTCACAATAGTTTTCCTCGTGTTGTCGGCAACTGGGGCAGGACCTGCATGAGTCGACAATGACTCCCACTGCAGCCAGGTCCCCGGTTTTGAATTTGCTCACCGCAGAACCTACTGCTGATACAAAGCCCACGATTTCATGACCGGGAACCAGCGGGAAATGGGTGCCATCCCATTCACCCCTGGCCCGGTGAAGGTCACTGTGGCATACCCCACAATATTTTATTTCTACCTGCACATCGTGGGGGCCCACCTCCCTCCGCTCGAATTCAAAAGGGCGAAGGGGCTGGTCGGGTTGATAGGCTGCATAAGCTTTGGTGGCTGTCATGGTGGAAAATTAAGCTTCTTTGTGAAAATGGGTGAGATTAAGATTGTCCTCAATCCTCA
>CAYOPD010000022.1:37210-43865 GCA_964405735.1 uncultured Saprospiraceae bacterium
GAAAATTAAGCTTCTTTGTGAAAATGGGTGAGATTAAGATTGTCCTCAATCCTCAATCCTCATACCTCATACCTCTCTCCTCACTCCTCACTCCTCACTCCTCACTCCGGCATCATCACCTCCTCTCCCCAGATGTATTTATTGAACCACTGCCAATTGTGCCAGATTGCCGCCAGCCTTTCTTTGGGTTTGTTGATTCCGTGGCCGAATCCTTTATATACGATTAGTTTGGAAGGAACATTTTTGTCCTGGAGGCCCCGGTACAATTCGTAGGCATTCGGGATGGGCACCCTTTTGTCAAATTCGCCATGCTGGATCAGGGTGGGGGTGGAAGCCTTGTTGATATTATTCATGGGAGAGGTCCTGAGATAGATGGCCGGATCCGACCAGGGTGTGGATTGGAGATATTGCCTGGTGAAGGGGGTAATATCCGTATTTACATAATAAGTCGACCAGTTGGAAATGCCGGCACCCACGGAGATGGCTTTAAAAACATTGGTATGGGTGGTGAGGAAAGCGGAAATATACCCGCCCTGGCTCCAACCCATGCAACCCATTTTGGTGGTATCTACGATACCCAGTTTGTTCACATAATCAATGCCGCTCATGACATCCCACATGTCCCCGATACCCAGATTTCTTACATTCAGGGATCTGAACAACTGGCCATAGCCCGCCGATCCCCGGTAATTGACCCTGAGCACCAGGGCCCCCTTCTCACACCATTGCATCACCGGATAAACAGAAGAAGGAGTAGGTTCAGGCCGGTCAACGCCCGTCGGGCCGCCATGAATCAGGCAAAGCAGGGGATATTTTTTATCGGACCGGAAATCACGGGGCCGGATCAGGACCCCTTCAATCTCTGTACCGTCCTTGCTCTGCCAACGGATGATTTCACTGGTCGGGGTGTTCCAGTCCCTGATCTGATCGGTAAAACGGGTGAGTTGACGGCTCGAGGTATTAAAATTATACAGGGCAATTTCATTCAGTCCATCGTACATCCGCCCGGACAATGCACAAGTCTGTCCGTCTTTGCTGAAGGTGGCGGCATTAAAAACATCGTAAGGCACTTCCGATTTACTCCAAAGATCAATTTCCGGGTCCAGCCGGAACAGTTGAGAAGCCGTTCTTTGAGAAGCTCCAAACCAGATTCCTCCGCGCGTCCAGTCCAGGTAGGATTTGTTTTCATCAAAAGCCTTTCCGATTTCTTTTGCAGAAGTGGAATCCAGGTGTTGAATAAAAAACCGGTTGTTCTTAAAATAATAAGAAACGGTATCCTCTACCGCGCTGGAATAAATCAACTGCCTGCTGTCTGGCGACCATCCGAGAAAAAAGTCACCGGAAGGATTGCTGACCAGGATTTTTGACTTTTTGGTATCTGTATCATACAGGGCAATATCTCCCCGCACTCCGCTGTTGATCAGGGGATCAGGCAAACGGGTATAAGCAATGTATTTCCCGTCGGGGGAATATCCATATGTAGCAATGGAAAAGGTCGAATCCGTAACCGCCATTGCTTTGGGAAAATGGATACAGGGAAGTTTGGTTTTGGAAACGCTGTCGGAATAACAGGGATATAAACCATAACGGTCAATGGAATCCTTGTCAAAAGGGATGATCCACAGACGGTTCATCCTGTATTCCTCCCCTTCTGTTCCAAAAGCACCGAATCGTTCTTTTATTAGTTTGTCCCGTTTGCTTTCACTTTCGGTTTTGGAAAACAATATCTTTTTTCCATCCGGGCTCCATCTAAAACTATTGATCCCTTCGGCTTCATTGGAGATGGCCATGGCTTCTCCCCCTTCCTGTGAGAGGAGGTGGATCTGGGTTTTATTGCCCCGGTCAGCAAGGAAGGCAATCCACTTTGAATCGGGGCTCCAGTGGGCGTCAAAACTGCTTCCCTTTGGAGTGCGGGTCAATTGAAAGGGAACCTGGCCATTTTTGGACAACCAGATTTCCGTATCATAACCGTTTTCCTGCCAGTCGGTGGAAGTCACGCTGAACAAAACATGTTTTCCGTCCGGGGAGATCTGGGGCGACCCGCTTTGTTTCAAACTTATCCATTGTTCAAAAGTGATCGATGCATCCTGGGCGGTGAGCAAACCGTGCGAAATGAAAAGGATGCTGTAAAACAAGTACTTCATATTTCAGGAATTAAGAGGTCAATCAGGTTTTTGGGATTTGTCTTTTAGGTGATTTGGTTTCAATAAGGGCAGTCCAAATGCTCAGCTTTTTATCCGCATAAGAAGTCCATACGGGCCGGACCACTCCTTTTGCAGCGGAGATATTGTTGTAATCTCCGAAAAAAGCTTCATTTCCGGGAGGAATGAAGGTAGTGCCTTCAAGACGAAGTTCTTTAAAACTCTTTCCGCCGTTCTTTGAATAAGCTACTACGACATCTGTTCTCAAATTGTTGTGCCGGCTTCTGTCATAATACACCAGATACAGGTACCCGGTAGACTGATCCACGGACAACCATGGGAAAAACTGAATACTGGATGTTTTGTCCTGGTTGACCCGGATGCGGTCTGACCAGGATTTGCCTCCGTCACGGCTGGAAAGGAGCCAGATGTCCATGTCTTTTTCTCCGTTTTTGAGGTCAGCCCAGCAGATATATATACTACCCCGGTATTTGCCCCGGCTTAGATCCGTGGCTACTACAGGCATCCCATTGGCCCTTCCCACACCCGGTACGTCCAGGGACCATCCCCCGGGCTGGTCTGCAAGGGCTTTGTCGGCCGTCAACCAATTCTTGCCGCCATCGGTGCTCTTATCAAACCAAAGTTTTTGATCATAAGCCCAGCAGACATAGATTTCGTTGGATGGTCCAAATCCAGGTATTGCACCCTCCGGGGTGAGGTCGTCATCCAGGCAATTGCCTTCATGATCGCTGATGGTCATGGCCTGCGTCCAGGTTCTACCCTGGTCTTTGGAAAGGGAAAAACGGATCCGGCTGCGGTCTGTTTCTTTATCTGAACCATATTTATCAAATTCAGTCCAGGTGACGACAAGTTCACCATTATTGGGATTGCTGCTGATCCAGGGTTTGTCCTGGTTTTTGGGTGGATTGGTCCCGATGGCAGACCCCTGGTCCCAGGTTTTCCCTCCGTCCGCGCTTTGATGAATGACCAGGCTTTCCAGCCATCTTTTGGACTGCCTGCCACCTGCCTCCGGAGAACCAAGGTGTAAATAATAAAACCTCCCTTCGTGATCAACCCAAACCACAGGATCCCCATAAACTCCAAGCGGCGAACTTAGGCGGCTATGGGAAAAACTCCTGCCCCCATCCGTTGAATAATGCACCCGGTCAAGAATCGACCCGGCTACTACGATATCAGGATTTACAGGGGAAACCGCAATGCTGGGCTCAGAAGGACCAAACCGTTCCCCGTTGTTCTCAGCAATTTTTACCGATCCCCAATAGGCCGGCGCTGAGCAGGAAAAACAAACCATGCCCAGAAAACCCCAGATGAAGTTCTTGATCACCGAACGTGTCATAAATCCAAAATTACTTTATTGTAAAGAAAACCAGTCTGAAACACCCCAGTCAACCATCTGCTAATTATAAAAATGTCATTAATAAATAAATTCAGCGGGTCATTCATTCGATGAGGCCTGAGAAGCTGACACAATTTTATCTATCCTTTTCATTTATTATTCCTTTGACTCTTAAATATAGTTGCGGATGTGCCGAATTCAAGCAAGTCGCTTTACATTGGACTGGATAATAAACCAGGTAAATACGCTCATGAAATTTGCTCGAAGGTTGTCGCAACGTATCATTTTCAACCTGTGGGTGATTTTTTGTTTGATCGATCCTTTCAGCGTACCCGCACAGGTGGATAAAAAGGCCACACCGGAAACCAAAGCCCTATACCGGAATATGCTGAAATTAAGGACCCAGGGTGTGATGTTTGGTCACCAGGATGCACTGGCCTATGGGCTGAACCCGGACCTGAGCCGCTGGATCGGCCAGCCGGATAAAATGCAAATGCGGTCGGATATCCGGACGCTCACCGGCCAGCACCCCGCCGTCGTGGGCCATGACCTGGGACATTTGGAAATCGGTAAAAGCGAAAACCTGGATGCCGTTCCATTCGATCAGATGCGTGAATCCATCCTTGCCGTGTATCGTTATGGGGGGATCAATACCATCAGCTGGCATCCCAACAATCCCCTTGATTTGACCAAAACAACCTGGGACAGGGTAGATTCGACCATCCGCAGGGTCATGGAGGACAAAAAAAACCTTCTTGCTTATAAAAAGATATTGGACAGATTGGCCGTATTTTTTAAAAGCCTGAAAGGCCCTGAAGGCGAGCTAATCCCTGTCGTTTTCCGACCCTATCATGAACATACCGGGAGCTGGTTCTGGTGGGGGGCAGGCCATTGTACCCCTTCGGAATACAAGGCCTTCTGGCAGATGACGGTCAAACACCTGAACCGGAAAAGGAAGGTCCATAATTTACTGATTGCGTATTCCACCGACAATTTTATCCATGAAACCCATTACCTTGAAAGATATCCGGGGGATGAATATGTGGACCTGCTGGGTTTTGACACCTACCACCGGAATGCTCCCCAATCCGACTCCGCATTTGCCGCAAATGCCAAACGCATGGTGGCCACCCTTAAAAAACTGGGTGAAGAAAAAAACAAATTATACGCGATCACAGAAACCGGGCTGGAAACGGTCACAGAAATCGATTGGTGGACCCGGATCGTGTATCCCATCCTGGAAGATACCGGGCTGAGTTATGTACTGGTGTGGAGAAACGGACGGTCCGACCACTATTATGCGCCTTTTGAAGGGCAAAAAAGCGCAGAAGATTTTAAAGCCTTTCATGACCTTCCGCAGACTCTTTTTGAAAAAGACTTACTGAATCTGTATAAACCCTGAGAACCGGATTTATCCGGACTCGATCATTTTAAAAATTATGAATTTTAAGGAGCGGCTGGATGCATTAAAAGCCGAAAAGGAGGTTTTGCTGAACCGGGAGAATGAGATCATACTTCCGGGCAATGGAATCTATTTCAAATACAAAAATCCGGTGGTGACCGCCGGTCACGTGCCCTTGATTTGGGAGTATGACCTCAACCCGGAAACCAATCCCTTCCTTATGAAACGCTTTCCGGTTAATGCCACGTTTAATGCGGGCGCCATCAAATGGAAGGGCAAATACCTTCTTATGGTCCGGGTCGAAGGGGCGGACCGGAAATCTTTCTTTGCTATCGCCGAAAGCCAGGACGGGATTAACCGGTTTACTTTCCGGGACCACCCGGTCATCATGCCGGAGACCGGGAATCCGGATATCAATGTTTACGACATGCGCCTCACCCCGCATGAAGACGGGTGGATCTATGGCATTTTTTGTTCCGAGCGAAAAGACCCCTCTGCCCCGAAAGGCGATGAATCCTCTGCTGTCGCTTCGGCCGGGATTGCCCGCAGCCGGGACCTGGTAAGCTGGGAGCGTTTGCCGGATCTGGTGACCCCTTCTCCCCAACAGAGAAATGTAGTCCTCCACCCGGAATTCGTCCAGGGGAAATACCTGATCTACACCCGTCCCCAGGACGGCTTTATTGAGGCGGGCAGCGGGGGAGGGATCGGATATGGGTATTCCGACTCCATGAATCCGGCCATTGTTGAAAAAGAACTGATCCTGGATGAAAAAAAATACCATACCGTGTATGAAGTAAAAAATGGTCAGGGCCCGGCACCGATCAAAACTTCCAAAGGCTGGTTGCACCTGGCCCATGGGGTCAGGAATACGGCGGCTGGTTTGCGTTATGTGCTTTATCTGTTCCTGACAGACCTGGCCGACCCGACCCGGATCCTTTATAAGCCGGCGGGTTATTTCCTGGCCCCCGAAGGAGAGGAAAGGGTGGGGGATGTAAGCAACGTGGTTTTTTCAAACGGATGGATAGCCGATGATGACGGCAGGGTGTTTATTTATTATGCCTCCTCGGATACCCGGATTCATGTGGCCACTTCCACCGTGGATCATTTGATCGATTACGCCATGCATACTTGCGCGGACGGGTTCCGGTCCATGACTTCGGTAAAAACCCTGAACAACCTTATAGACCGGAACCTTTCCCTTCGAGGTTGACAACCGGTTATCTATGGATCCAAAGCTTCAGATATTCAATCAGGAGATCCTGGAAGAAATGCACCGCATCCTGGAATGGTGGAGGAAGTATTCACCGGATGAGCGGAATGGAGGTTTCGCAGGCGAGATAGATCAGTCAAACCGGCAAATTCCCCAAGCCGATAAAGGAAGCGTGCTTCATGCCCGGATCCTCTGGACTTTTTCCTCAGCCTTTCACCGGTTCCGGAATGAAGTGGACCTTGATCTTGCCCGTAAGGCTTATAAATACATCGTCCATAAATTTTATGACAAAACCTGGTCCGGCGTGTTTTGGTCGGTCCGGGCCGATGGCACGGTCCGCAGCGACCGGAAACAAAGTTATGCCATCGCTTTTGTCGTTTACGGTCTGGCTGAATTTTATAAGGTGACCGGTGATGCCGGCAGCCTGCAACTGGCGGTGGAACTATACCAGACCCTTGAAAGGAGGAGCTTTGATCCGCTGCAGGGTGGATATTTTGAGGCCTTCACCCGGGATTGGCAAATACTGGAAGAGGTGCGCCTGAGCG
>CAYOPD010000023.1:0-33291 GCA_964405735.1 uncultured Saprospiraceae bacterium
TTCCCAGTCATTTCAAAATCGAGGACCCCCTGGTTATCGACCAATTTATACAGGACCATGGTTTCGCCACCCTGGTCTCTCAGGGCAGTCCTTATCCCATGGCCACCCATATTCCGCTGGAAATGGAAACTCTGCCCTCCGGGATTCAATTCCTCCATGGACATATGTCCAAAAGCAATCCACAATGGAGATATTTTGAAGAAAATCCATTTGTGCTTGCCGTGTTTATGTCCCCGGTACATCAATACATCTCCTCTTCCTGGTACCACCATGCCAATGTATCCACCTGGAATTACCTGAGTGTGCAGGTATCCGGTAAAATCCGGTTGATCGAAGGGGATAAACTGAAAGAGGCGCTTCGCCGGCTCACTCATAAATACGAAAAACATTCCGACCATCCCCTTGAATTTGATCGACTCCCGCCGTCCGTGCAAAACCAGATGCAGGGGGTAGCGGGTTTTGAAATCGAGATTGAAAAAAAAGAAGCCGCCTTCAAACTCAGCCAGAACCGGAATGAAGAAGACTTTGCCAATATCATCCGGGAGCTTCGCAAAAAAGGAAGTCCGGATGCCGGCCGGATGGCAGATCTGATGATCTTCGCAGCCCAAACAAAATTGAATCATGGTTGAAATTCCCCGTCTCTTTCTATACTCCCTTCAGTTGACTGAACCCCATCACCAGTCCCTTTCAGAACTGGTTGGAAAGACCGCTCCCACCATACGGATCGGCATGATTGAAAACGCGGCCGATGTCATTCCCGATTCGGCAGGATGGGTGCGGGGCATCCGCGACAGCCTGAAGGAAAAGGGATACAAGATTGAACCCATTGATCTCAGGGAATGGACGGGAAAAACGGAAGCCCTTCGTGCTCTGATGTTTTCGATGGATGTGATCTGGGTCGGCGGAGGCCATACCTATTACCTGCGCTGGATCCTGAAATCATCAGGCGCGGATCTTATCATCCGGGATTTTGTGCGGGCAGGTCAGGTGTACGCCGGCTGGAGTGCCGGTGCGGTGGTGGCTGGGCCTACCACCCTGTATTACGATTCCATGGGCGATGATCCCGCAGCTGCTCCCGAATATCTTTCTGACGGCCTTGGCCTGACTGATATATCCGTTGTGCCTCATATCAATAATCCCGAGTTCAGAGCAGGGGCGCTGGAAACCGCAACCTTCCTGGAAAAGGCAGGATATAAACCACTGCCCCTGGATGATGAACAAGTCCTGATCATCCGTGGCAAAAATCAAAGTTCGGTTTAAGACACCAAGGGCCTTATTTCACAGAAAAACCATAGGAAGTGCTTGACCTGAATGTCTCTCCGGGTTGGAGAATCGTGTTGGGGAATGAGGGCTGGTTGGGGGAATCCGGGAAATGTTGGGTCTCAAGGCAAAAGCCGGAGTGTTTCAGATAGTTCCTTCCTTCTTTTGTATCCGTATGGCCCCCTCTTAAAAAGTTACCGGTATAAAACTGGACTCCCGGCTCTGAGGTATTCACGGTCATCAGGCGTCCGCTTCCCGGATGGAAAGCTGTAGCGGCAAGGGTGCCGGGTTTATTCAATACAAAGTTATGGTCGTATCCACCTTTGATTTGGTTGATATCCCTTCCTATGGGTTTCGCCTCGGTAAAATCCATGGGGGTGCCTTTGACAATGGCAAGATTACCCAGCGGGATGAGGCTTTCATCCACGGGAGTGAATTGGTCCGCGTTGATGAACAATTCATGGCCCAGGATGGTGCTGTCCATGCCGGCAGACAGGTTGAAATAAGCGTGGTTGGACAGGTTGACCGGCGTAGCCTGGTCCGTAGTGGCCGTATAATCGATCTTAAACTGATTGTCCCAGGTCAGGGTATAAGTAACTTCCACATTCAAATTGCCGGGATACCCTTCTTCTCCGTCTATACTGAGGTAAGCAAGGGTGACGCTGCTGTCGGTATGGTTCAATTCTTTCCAGATGGCCTTGTCAAAACCGCGGATTCCGCCGTGCAGGCTGTTTTTGCCGTTGTTCGCTGCCAGTTTATAAGTCTTTCCATTCAGGGAGAAACTGGCCTTGGCAATCCGATTGGCATACCTCCCGACAATACATCCGAAAAAAGGGTTGCCGGATTGCCTGAAACCCTCCAGGGTATTAAAACCCAGCAAGATGTCACCCGGAACACCATTGCGGTCAGGGACCAAAAGGCGGGTGATGGTGGCGCCAAAATTGGTAACAGAGGCCTCCATGCCGTTGTTGTTTTTAAACGTGTAAAGCGAGACCGAATCGGAATCGATCATGCCATAAGGCGCGATCGTGATCATTTGATGTGTGGATGGTGGCATGGGTGCCGGCATTTCTTTTTGTTCTCCGGATTTACAGGCGACAAATGCTCCAAGCATTAAAATCCCTGCGGAGGGGTTAAAAATGGTTTTCATACGCTCTAAGATTCCTATGGATAAAGGTATGAAGATAAAAAAAGGGTTTCGGCCAAAGAGCAAATAATTTTTGACACCGTTCCGGTTAACGAAGCGTTGGTTGCATTTTTCCTTATACATTTGATCTCATTAAGTCATGCAACACGACCCTTTCGCAGCGCTGCGAATAAAAGAGTTCAGGTTTTTTATTTTAGGAAGATTATTGTTTATAACCGGCCTGCGCATGATGGCGACGGTGGTGGCCTGGTGGCTGTATGAGGCCACACGCGATCCTTTTGCCATTGGATTGATTGGCCTCGCGGAAGTAATCCCGGCGGTTGGTTTGGCCCTGTATGCCGGCCATTTCCTGGATACCCACGAAAGGTCGGCCGTGCTGAAAAAAGCGGTTATGCTCTACGGAGTGGTGTCCTTCCTGATGTTTATCCTTTCCACCTCCCTGGTTCAGGCGCACACGGTGCAAAGAACATGGATTGCAGGGGTATACCTGTTGATCTTTTTTACGGGTGCCATCCGGGCTTTTGCGGGATCTTCATTTCAATCCCTGCTCGGGCAGCTGATTCCTTTCGAAGTCCTTCCCAATGCCATTACCTGGAGCAGCGGAACCTGGCTGATTTCGTCCATTATCGGCCACGCTGCTGGCGGATTCCTGATTGCCCTGGTTGCCGTGAAGGGGGCCCTACTGATTTCCTTCCTGTGTTTTGTGTTAGCTTGTTTGGTGCTTTTAAATATTTCCCCAAAACCCCTTCCCGAATCCCGCCGCCACGCCTCTACCTGGAGCAGCGTAAAAGAAGGATTGTCCTTCGTGTACCAAACCAAGGACCTGATGGCTTCCATGACCCTGGACCTCTTTGCGGTGCTGTTTGGAGGCGCGGTAGCCATGATACCCGCCTTCGCCAAAGATATCCTGGATGTGGGGCCGGTGGCTTTCGGCTGGCTCAACGCAGCCACCGATATCGGGTCCATCCTCACGGTCACGGCACTCACCCTTTCCCCGCTCAAACGCAAACAGGGAAAAATATTAATGGTTGCCGTGGCCGGCTTCGGCATTTCCATCATCGTCTTTGGATTGTCGAAATCCTACCTGCTCTCGTTCGTCGCCCTGTTTATAAGCGGCATGCTTGACGGGATCAGTGCGATCGTCAGAGGCACCATCGCCCAGATCAAAACCCCAAATGAGCTGAAAGGAAGAGTCATGTCCGTCAATTCCATGTTCGTAAACTCTTCCAATGAATTCGGCCAGTTTGAAAGCGGGCTCGCAGCCCGGCTCATGGGCCTCGTACCCTCTGTCGTATTCGGAGGCAGCATGACCCTGCTGGTGGTGATCGTGACCTGGTTTAAGGCGCCTTCACTCCGGAAGTTGGAATATTAGCGACCCATTGACTGTCTGTGTTACAAATAACCATTATTATTTTTGTTCCGGGTATATCCAGCCCCGGCCAGTTTATTCCAGGGCGATACTCAGAATTCACCGATATATTTCAAATCCAATGATTCATACTGAAGCGAGCATCCTCGTTGACCGCCCTGTCGAAGAAGTTTTTAAATTACAAACGGACTTGAGCCGGTATAAGGACCGGCAGGATGGGCTCGTCGAAGCAGGTTGGACTTCCACTGGTCCTCCGGGTGTGGGGTCAACGTATAAGTTCAGTACGGCAAATTCAGGCATGCGTTTTGATATTCCCGGTGTCTACTGACTCCTCAACAATTCATCCACCGCCCTGAAAACATATCCCCTTTCATTCAAATGGCCGATCAGCCGTGGCAGCTGGATATAAAACTTTTCGGGCCTGCCGGTTCCTGCTCCGATATGCATCAGCAGGATAAAGCCGTTCAGGCCACGGGTATTCTCATATTGGATTACGGACTCGTAAATCTTTTCATTGCTCCGGTAGTTTTTATCGGAAAGGGTGGTATAATCCGTATGGCTCAGGGTGCCCGGGGTGAAATTGATCAACTGTATCCCTTTTTGAGCTGCCCAGGCCGAGATGGTATCGTTGTACCATTCGTAAGGAGGGAGATAGTATATGGCCCTCCGGATATCCACTCCGGTTTTTGCCATGGCTTCATAATTCCGGTCCAGGTCTATTGAAAATTCCTGCTTATTAATCAAAAGGCTGTCCCTCCGGACCCAATCGCAATACAGGAGATGCCGGTCCGAATGGGCTCCCAAATAATGTCCATCCCGGATCAGGCCTCGCAATCCTTGACGGAAAGCCGGATTGCGGTAAAACCGGCCGGTGAAAAAAAAAGAAGCAGGTACCTTTTCTCTTTTTAATTTTTTCCGGATAAAAGACAACCCTTCACCGTATTCATCACCCGAAAAAATCAGGGCGATTTCTTTGACTGCCGGGTCACCGCGGGTGATGGCCCCCTCGAAATAGGTTTTTTTTCCAATTTGGCCGGTTTGTCCGGTCAGGGTTTGAGGCCCGGCCTCTATAATTAAAACAATAAGCAGCAGATATTTTACGGCCGGATACATGGTGAGCTATTTGATCAGCCGCAGGGCTTCTTTTTTACTCAGGGCGGACAATTCATCGTGTTCCTTTACAAATTCGATGACCGCCTGGGGATTGACTCTTGAATATTGCCTGAGCGCCCACCCTATGGCTTTCTTCAAAAAAAATTCCTTGGAATGGACATGAGGCAATATGGTTCTTTTCATCAATTCAAAATCCGTGTTTTCCTTATATCCGAGCTGATGAAGGATGGCACTGCGGTTGAGCCACATATCCGGATGATGGATCCAACGGTTGATCCGGGCTGCTTTTTTTTCCGGGAACACTGAAAACCAGTGGCCTGCAGCTTTGGCCGCCAGGAGGTCTACAGTATCCCACCAGGATTTATAAAGGATCAGTTTTTCGAGTAGCTCTATGGTCTTTGCCGAATACGCTTTTCGGGCTGCATAGAGGATTTCCAGGCCGCAGTATTGCATTTCCCGCTGATCGTAAGCCCAGGTTTGGAGCATGATGGTTTCTAGATGGCCATTTATTGCAAAAGAAATCAGGGGGGTTCTGAATGGTTTAAAGATCAGGTTTCGTTCGGTAGAAGGAATGCCGAAATAATAAAAGCGGGACTTCATATATCGGGTCATCGCTTCAGCCCGGTCAGGGTTGGCCCTTTTTTTCAATTCCCTGGTGAATGCATTCAGGCAGGATTCAGGCGTCCTGCAGAAAGAAAGGGAGTTTAGTTGAGATGAACTTTGGGCCAAAGGCTGACTGCATTATTGAGGATAAATAAGCCGGTGACCTCATAGGTAAAATAATCCCGGATAGGAAAATTCTCTACAATGTTTACGACCTGGTCCTGGTTTTCTGCGTGGAAAACAATCCAGCCACTGGAACGATCCTCGCTGATCGCATACATTTCAATGACTCCTTCGATAAGAAGGTCGTTGATGATCTTGCGGTGAGCGGGTAACAATTCCCAGAATTCCTCGTCCAAACGGCCCAAATGCACATTTACCATGTAACTCTCCATATAAATAAAATTAAAGGAATTAGCCAGAACCGCAAGAATTAAAAAAATAAACAGGGTCTTTTTGGCCCTGATCCTCCATGCCCTGACCCTCTCCCGGATGCGGTTTTCGAGGTTTAGAAATCAGAACCCAGGGAGATATAAAACCGGGGTTTGAGCACTTCACGGGTCTCAATGCCCCAGGCATAATCAGCCCTTATCTGATAACCCAGCATGTTCAGCCTCAGGCCCGTGCCATAACCGATGACCAGGGGATCCCTTGCGTAAACCAGGTTTATACTGACTTTAGGATTGGATACGGAAGTGGTGTTGAGGGGGCTGTCCTGATCAAATGGGTTCCTGCCAAACCAGGCTGTTCCGGCATCTACAAAACCGACCACCTGGAAATTCCTCAGAAATACCGACCTCAACTCGCGTGTGGACAAATACTGGATAAGGGGTATCCGCAACTCTGAATTGAATAATAAATGACTGGACCCGTTCCGTATATTTTGTTTGAAACCCCTCAGGTGGGCACCGAGGGCGTAATAAGCATAGTTGTTGTCCCCGGGTATGGGAGTATCGTTGTCGTACTGGGGAGTGAGCCAATTGTCGACGCCACCGAGGTAAAACAAGATGCGCTCAGAGCCGTAAGAGGTTGCCCCGGAAAGGCGCAAGGCCAGGATGCTTCTGCGGTCCAGGCCGATGTAATGCCGGGCATCAAATCCCAGTACCGTCATGAAACCTTTTGCCAGGTTGAGCTTCCAATCGTCCACAATCTGAATCTGCATTTTTTTAACCAATTCGCCATAAAACTTCGCACGCGTACCTGTAAATCGGTTGATATCGATGGGTGTGGTATTGTCATAGACATATTCTGCCCGGAGACCAAAACGCTGATTGGTTTCAGGGTCAGCAGGAAGCGTGGTGGGATCTGTGGCAAGTAGGGTGCTCCGGTCAAAACGAAGAGTAGCGGCCAGCCGGGCGCTTTGATAGGTATCGAAGGGGTATTTCAACTGATAAACCCCAATTACACTGGAATTGCGCAACCTTTGGGAAAGGATCTGGCTCACTTCCACCGTGGAATACCTGGATTGCCGGTAGATGGCATATCGTTTGTCAATGCGCTTTTTATTGTCGTCGAAAATCAGGAAATACTCAGTACCGTTAAAGGTAGTAGGTATACGGACCCCTCCTTCAAAACTATAATCTTCAAACAAGTCCTTGGTCTGGGCCTTGATCAGAAATCCGGCAGGGGGATATTCAAATCCCCTTTTCTGGCCTGCATAACTGTTGAGGCCGCCAAACAGCAGCCCGTTGTCCATCGTGGTTTCGACATTATCCAGCTTGAATTTTAGCCTTGAAGCAACCATCCGGGTAAACTGAAAGGGTTCCGGAATTTCGGTCCTTTGCGGTTTGAAAATCACGGAATCCCGGACCGAAGAAACTACATTTTGTATTTTATCCAAATCAACAGGAGGAGTTAATGGGGCTTGAGAGATGCCGGGCGGGTCAGGAAATTCACTTTGGAATAAAGCAATCGATTTGGGTGGGCTCACTTCCACCGGCCTCTGTCCCGTCGTGGGTCCCGGTGGCCGCATTCCTTTGAGGCCCATCTGATTTTTTAAATAGACAGAATATCCGGGGGTCAGGGTATCTGTGACCCGGATGGCTTCGGCAAAAGCCTGGATCCTTCGTCCGTTTTTGATCACTCCTACTGCATTGTAGTCAGCACCATGGAAAGTGATAAAATCATGGTCACCGCGTGAAGAATGCACCATGCTGCCAAACCAGTCGGTCCCGATGTCCATAGTTTTACGCTGGGTGACTCCGTGGTCATTAAGCAGGTAAGAAACCTGGTTTTCACCGGTAAGACAGGGTTTGTCCAGTTCAAAATGCAAATTGGAAGTCAGTCGACGGAGCCTGTTGGCCTGGATGTTTTTTTCCCGGTCAAAAGGCATAAAATAAATGTTAAACGGTTGAACAGGCAGGAGGGTATCCACCGGCATGGTAAATAAAGTGTCCAGGGCGCGGTTGGATTTAAACAGGACGCCCTTCTCTCCATGCAGGGAAACATAACTTGCATCCAGGTCATCGTAAAAATCCTGGGTCAGCCTTCTGCTCTCCCGGGTCAGGGGCAGGTAATAATAAAGATCAGATAAAGCATCCGTCGAAGCATTCAGCAGCAAGGTTTTGTCATCGATCCAATCAACCCCATATACCCGTTGATATTCGGGAGACAATTTGTCCTGGCTGTATTTTCCGGTTCTCAGATCGATGCGGTACAACATCCAGACATCGTGTTTTTCCGTGATCAGTACCATTTCACTCCCATTCGGGTGCCAGGCAAAGACGGGGATCTGGTAATCGGTTTCCTGCACATTGTTTTTTACTCCTCCTCGGAATATCCTGTCCGGTTTACCTGACCTCCTGTCTTGGATAAAAACCTTGTACCTGCCACGATCATTTACTGCATAGGCAAACTGATTGCCATCCGGGGATACCCTGACCGCAGAAACCGGCAATTTCTTTTTGTTTTTAATGTCCAGTGCCTGGTTTTCATTCACTGCGCGAAAAGCCGTGCGGTCTTCCTGGTAATTTTTCCTGAAATAACTGAGGCTGGCAGCTGCTATTTCTTCAAAGGGCGTTCCCAGGATATACAGGAATGAAGATTTGATGTTCCGGTTTATCCTGGCCAGATAGAGGATATTGGAGACGTTGGATTTGCCGTATTCCCGGGTGAGGTAATTCCAGAATGCATAACCCATCAGCCTGGGATAATCCTTAGCCAGCGTTTCGAATTTGCGATTGGGAGGAGTATGTTGAAGCAGGTCCCTGAATTGATTGTCGGCACGGGTATTCCAGTCTTCGCCCAGGTAGGCGATCAAACCCTCCCTGAACCAGTCCGGGATCTTCAACTGGATGGATTTTTGCACAAAACCCTGCAGGCCGCTTCCATAGATCATGGCATTGAGATATACCTCTCCAATGCCCTCGCGGATCTGCCTGCGCAGATGATTGTGGTCTCCGTCAAAATATACAAATATGCGGTTGCCCAATACCGTCGTCCGGTCATTCCGGCTGATAAAGACCTCATCGATGCCAATGTTGGATTGCTTCAGGTCACTGATGTCGGTAAAACAAATGATCTCAATTTTGTCATTCAACTTGTGCTCCAGAATGCTCTCGATGCTTTTAAAATCGTATTCCGCCAGTGAGAGGGTGATCTGACCCACATTCCTGGCTTTCCCATACCAGTAATTGACAAAATTCTGGGTTTCATACATGTACCAGTCATCAAAATCATCGTGATGCTGGATCCTGTTTTTTCCGAATTCTGTCTCAATACCACTCTGGGTAAAGCCCCAAATAGTCCAACAAAAGAAACCAATGGACAAAACAAGCCTTAAAGCCATGGAATAAAGATAAAGGAAAATGGATTTAGAGATCCAGGCTAAGGTTCAGGCTAAGAGGAGGCTTACAGTACCGCCCACCATCCACCCATTTTAAAAGATTCTAACCATCTTCTCACATCTCACCTTCCACTTCCCGTTATCGGGGAATCCCGGGACCTTACCATCCCGATCTGCTTCCGTACCTGCACACATCATGGCTATTGCGGCAAGCAGGCCCCCGTTGCCGGGAAGATAGATGGTCAGTCTCGGGTCCTGATAATTGTGGCCACTGACCAGGTAGGTGTTTTTCTGCGTGGGCATGAGCAGGGCTTCGATAGCGGCCTCTGGCCGGTTCAACCGGGAGGCTGCCATGGCAATCATCGGGTAGTCCCATCCCCAGGTAGTAGGCCAGTTCCATTTTTCAAGGATGAGATTGAGCGTATTATTCATGATGGTGGTATCCAGCCTGTTGGAAGGTGGGATGCCGGCGATAGCTCCGAGGACAGAAGGGTGGTCACGAAGGTATCGGGGATTGGTGTAAGAGTCTGGCGCTGACCTGGCGGCAAGATATAGTCCATCCTGCATTGGCAAAGGAGCAAGCCGTTCTAATTTATCTTTCCATTCCGGATGCTCCTGCATTCCTAAACGGATCCGCCATCGTTGAGCTACCGAAAGAGCCCATTGCCAGTAAGCCAACTCAAAAGTAGGATTGATGGTGGTGAGCGCATCGTGGCTTTCCTGGGCGGGAATCAGCCCTGGCCCAAGGCCATAAGCCTGACTGCTGCTGTCCCAGGCCAGGTAATCAGCCATGAATGCCGCAGTAGAAAAAACAAGATCCTTATACTTATTCAGCACTTTTCGGGAGGGGTTGATTTTATACAACAACTCACTCATATAGATGACATGGGGTTGTTGCCAAACCAGGAATGAACCGATCGAGGAAGGCGTTTCATTTCCCCAGGGATCGGTCATTTTCTGCCAACGTACCCCTTTATAACCCTGTCGACGGGCCAGGTTTTCTGCTTGGGGATAGGCTTTAAAATACCATTCAAGGCTTTTTTGCATCAGCGCGGGCCTGCCCCAAAGAGCGAAATGCACCGCATGCCACCAGTGCATTTCCAAATGGGGTCGTCCAAACCAGCTGTTATAAGTCAGCCCGGTTTCCTGTGGTGGGGTTGGAGAAACACACTGCACCCGGGTAAGGTACTGGGAGAGAATGATCCTTCTTTCCAACTCTCCGGCCCTTTGATCCAGGCTGCCGGCCAGGTCTATGGCGCCCCCGCTCATCCAGAATTTTTTCCAGGCATAGGCACTGGCCTTTTGGGTTTTCAAAAAAACAGGTAATGTTTCTTTCCCGCCATCTTTCGTGAACAGTACCGTCAACTCAAAGGGGCCCATTCCCACTGGTTTTATTAAAAAGCAGTGAGGTTGAACTTTAGCAATAGAGGCTGTGGCATTCCATTTCATCCTGATTTGATAAGAACTGGCGTCGATGGCTGAATGGATGTCTGCGCCTTTATCCTTCCAGGCCAATTCTGATTTTTGGTTTGGACTGTATATCCAATGGTTCCCGGCATCTTTCCAAAGGCCGGAGGGCGAGGGAATCCTGATTCGAATCCCGATTCGATTCGATTCCAGCAAAGGGCTTTCCAGCCGGAAGGAAACAGCGTCCTTCTCAGGATGAGCTATCGTGATGACCTTGACGGATTGACCATCGTACATAAAGGTGCTGGTCACCGCCCCGGTCCAAAGGTTCAATTGTTGATCGATCCGTTGGAGATCTGAAAGTTGTACCAACCTTCCATCCGCATGCTGCATTTCCAGCCCGACGTTGGCGAGGTGAAGCCGGTGCGGATTGGACCTGAAATAATCTGTGGCGTTCTGCTTTCTTTGTACTTCATGATCCTGTACACTGTATGCGATTTTTCTACCATTAAATACCTTTTCCTTCAGGGTTTCCTCAAATGCATAGGCTCCTGTATTTGGAAAACGATGCCAGGCCCAGTCGGTCTGGGTGCCAAGGGGTACACCGCCGGCATAGGCTTCCGGATAACTTTGCATGCCTGTGATATCCAGGGTAAACGCAAAGGAGCCATTTCCCACGGTCAGGGACGACAGGCTGTCGAATTTGTTGACGGAGATCTGGTGCCGGCTGACGACAGCCCGGCGGTCGATCGGGGGCCTGGCTGAAACCACATGAGTATAAAAAATACAAAATCCGACAACAAACCTGAAACCTTTCTTGTTCATCATACGAAATCGAATTCACCAAGATAAGATCCCATGCGGACAGTATCTGAAAGGAATTTGAAATCAACGAATTATATTCATTTTGACTTGATTCATTGCCTTGTGATCTTCAGCCGTTTAACCTATCTTTATGCGTCTTAATACATTTTTAACATACCCCACTTACAATTTTTGTTGAAGTAAAAACATATATTTGTAATTCTTGAATAAGCTGAGATACATATTGATATTCACCCTGGTCCTGGCCCTGTCACCCTGCAGGGACCTGATGATCCTTTATCTCCCCAATAATATTGTATTGAATCTGCAGCCTCTTATCGAAGAAGAAAATCACAACGACACCCAGGAAAAATCCGGCAAAGAAAAGCAGGACAAATATTTTGGCCTTTATATGGCCTCCATCCGGGAATCCGATTCCCGTGCATCCATGCTGGTCCTCGACCAGAAGATTCCTTTCGAAAACCACTGCGACTCCCTTACCCAGCCTCCCAACGCCTGACATTGAATAGTTTATTCCCTTAGCGGAACCTGGCACCCGTGTGCCTGGATGTTTCCTATTTATTCTTTTCTAAAAACCTCTATTCAATGCGTACTCATAAAGACATCAGCAGAAAGGAGATGACCCCGGCCCAGGCGATGGATATTCTCAAAGAAGGAAATCAGCGTTTTTTAAACAATATCCGGATCAACCGGGACCTTTTAAAACTGGTTGACGATCATACCGAAAGCCAGTCCCCTTTTGCCGCCATTCTGGGCTGCAGTGATTCCCGAGTACCAGTTGAAATCGTCTTTGACCAGGGGTTGGGTGACCTTTTTGTCGTCCGGCTTGCAGGAAACATTGCCAGTATCAATGCCATTGGCAGCTTGGAATTCTCATGCAAATTGCTGGGCTCCAAAATCATCGTCGTGCTCGGGCATACGTCTTGCGGGGCAGTCAAAGCCGCCTGCGACAAGACCTACCTGGGCAATCTGGAGACCCTGGTAAAATGTATAGAACCAGCTCTCCACGATGAAAGTGTAGCACACCTCACCCGGGATTCCAACGACAAGGACTTTCTAAAAAAAGTCACCATACTTAATATCAGGCAACAAATGCACTCCATTTACCATCAGAGCGAAATTCTGAGAAAAATGGTGGATAATGGCCAGATCATTTTAGTGGGGGCCTTGTACGATGTGAATTCGGGTGATGTCCGGTTCCTCGATCCGATGGATTGACCTTAGGCTGCATCTTGTATAGAAGATTCCAACCTTGCTGTGGAACTACCAAATGCAGAGGTTCTGCTTTGTGGAATAAAACTGGCGCGTCGTTGTGCCCGTTTAAAATTGCTGCTGAATCTGGAAAATTAAATTTTATTAATGTAGTCTTTAGGCCGTTACCTGAAAAGGTAGGCCTGCGAAATCAATTAATCACGAATCCAAAAAATTAAAAAAATGAACTTATCTTCTATAAAAATCAATCTAAAATCTGATTTATTGTCCGGCTTTGTCGTTTTCCTGGTGGCGCTTCCGCTATGCCTTGGAATCGCACTGGCCTCAGGCGCACCCTTGTTTTCCGGATTGATTGCGGGAATTGTGGGCGGTCTGGTGATTGGATCAATCAGCAAATCTCCGCTCAGTGTGAGCGGGCCGGCAGCGGGTCTCACGGCAATCTGCCTTTCAGGCATCAGCAGCCTGGGCTCTTTCGAATTATTTCTCCTGGCCACCATGCTCGCCGGAGGAATACAGCTTTTGCTTGCATTGCTCAGGGCGGGAAGCATTGCCTATTATTTCCCATCCAATGTGATCAAAGGCATGCTTACCGGTATCGGGGTCATTATTATACTCAAACAGTTGCCTTACCTGCTGGGATACAATCAGGGCGGGGTCGGGCAAACATCCTCCGCGTCTTCCCTGCTCAATTACATTCATCCCGGCGCCGCATTAATCGGCCTCATCAGCCTGGCAATCATAGTAGCTTGGGACAAATTCAAGCCGGTCAAGTTGGTGCCTGGCGCCCTGGTCGCTGTGGTTACAGCCATATTGATCAACCAGGTTTTTATTTTGACCGGAGCAGGCTCCATGATAGCAGGGGGAGGCTTCCTTGTTAATTTGCCAGTATTTGATGACTTCAATAGTTTGGCCAGCCAGATATCCTTCCCGGATTTTTCAGGCATCACAAATAAAGAGGTATGGATAGTGGCCTTGACGATTGGCATTGTGGCTTCCCTGGAATCGCTTCTGACCATAGAAGCTACAGACCGCCTGGACCCCGATAAACGGGTGACACCCACCAACCGGGAATTGTTGGCCCAGGGAATGGGTAACATTACCAGTGGCCTCATCGGGGGCTTGCCGCTCACGTCAGTGATTGTGCGGTCCAGTGCAAATATCAATTCGGGTGCTAAATCAAAGATGTCCGCCATTTTTCACGGTTTCCTTTTGTTGACCGGCGCTTTGTTTTTCGCCAGATACCTTAATCACATTCCCCTGGCCGCTCTGGCCGCTGTCCTGGTGGCCACCGGTTTTAAACTAAGCCACCCGACGATTTTTAAGAATATGTTCTCCAAATCAAAATACCAGTGGCTGCCCTTTATCGTCACCGTGGCTGCTGTGGTACTCACGGATCTCCTAAACGGGGTATTGATCGGTATGGCTTTCAGCATTCTGTCCATCCTCATTGGAAATATCAAGCATGCTTATTTTTTCAAAGCCGATGAATACAAATCCGGAAAACTAATCACCCTGATCCTGGCTGAAGAAGTGTCCTTTCTGAACAAAGCCGCCATCAGGCTGACCCTGGCCAAAATACCCTCGGGCAGCCGGGTGGTCATCGACGCTTCCCATTCCACTTATATTGATCACGATGTGTTGGAAATCATCCGGGAATTTCAGCACGATACCGCTCCGTCAAAAAACATATCCCTCATCCTGAAAGGCTTTAAGGAGGAGTACGAGATCAAAAACAACGACCATGTTCATATCGGGGAGATCCCGGAACCGCTGAAAAAACTTGAAGTCAAAAAAGAATTTATCACCCAGCGGGAAACCCTGGATCTTCTGACCTGATAAAAAGAATCTGTGAGTTTTTTCAAAGTTTGAGGTGCTGGTCACCCTTTTGATCAGCACCTTTTTAAAACTTCATTCCTTCATTTTTTAATTTTTTAATTCTTAATTCTAAAAAATTCAAACGTCATGCGTATCCATACTTATGAAAACAAGGACACACTCACCCCTGAAAACGCACTTGCCTATTTAAAGGAAGGGAATCTCCGCTTTGTGAGCAACATCCGGGTAAACCGGGATCTTTTGCAATTGGTGGACCAGTATTCTACCGGGCAATTCCCCTTTGCAGCCATTTTGGGTTGCAGCGACAGCCGGGTTCCGGTGGAACTGATTTTTGACCAGGGGCTCGGCGATCTGTTCGTAGTCCGCCTGGCCGGAAATATTGCCAGCACCAACGCAATCGGAAGCCTGGAATTTTCATGCAAGGTGCTGGGCTCAAAAATCATTGTGGTACTGGGACATACCGAATGCGGAGCAGTCAAATCGGCTTGCGACTCGGTAGAACTCGGAAATGTTACATCGGTCCTGAAACATATCGAACCGGCCATCGCCCTGGAAAAGGATATCCTGACCAACCGCAATTCCAAAAACAAGGAATTTGTCCACAAAGTACTGCATCACAACCTGGATTACCAGATCGAAACCATACTCCAGCAAAGCGATATCCTGAGAGAACTGTTTTTCCAGCACCAGATCGCTATCGTGGGCGCCTTGTACGATATCAAAACCGGAATGGTGAGTTTTTATGAAGATGCAGCGGAAAAATACCGTGAGAAAGCGTTGATGAGATCCGTTTTAAGTTAATGTTCATTTTTTTGATTTAAAGGTGCTGGCTCGAGGTTTGGCCGGCACCTTTTTTTATGCCTGCATCATCAGTAACTGGAGCAGTTTCCGGTCCAGTTTATTCCCATACCAGTCTTCATACGGCACATCCTCCCGCCGGCTGTTGAGGATACCAAAGTCCCCGGAAAACTCCCAGAGGGCGAAGCCGATCTGATTTTGTTTTAAGATATCCAGCACATCACTGAACCAGGCCAGGAAGATATGATGGGGGGTTTTGATCCAGGAGCCGCATTCGCCGCAATGCACACCCACACCCTGTTGTTTCAGTTCGATCCAGGGTTTATAATATTCTTCCAGCATGGCCCTGCTGAAATATTTTTCCCCAACCTGTCCGGGCCAGAGCAGTTCGGGCATGTTTTCACGGTTATTGGAGGACCAGGGCGCTTTGTAATGGGAAATGATACCCGGGAAATAGCCCCGGCAACTTTGAGCGATTTTAAGGTCGGCCAGTTCAGGTACCACGTTATTACCTACGTTGTTGCCATCTGCTATGATAAGGTGCCTTTTATTTTCCTTCCAGATAGCCTCCGAAGCGGCTATTGCAATCTCGCGGTAGAGGGGACCAGGCACTGCACTTCGGGCCGAATGCTGATCATTCATATCTTCCCGTACACAGGGTTCATTCAGCAAATCGAAACTTATTTTTTTGCGGGAAGTGTTTTTAAACCTTTTCGACCAAAAATTCCAGTGAAAATTGAAAGCATCCACCGCAGGCTTGTCTTTCCAGAGGTTAAAGGGCTCGTGAAAACCGGCGTTGACACAAAAACCAGGCGCCCGGTGCAGGTTGAGGCTCACGTGCATTCCGTATTTATGGGCCATATGGACCAGGTTTTCGATCCGGTCAGTGGCCTGTGTATTAATCTTATACGTTTCTTCGGGAGTGATGTTCCGGCTGCGGTCGATGTCCAGGTAAGCCGGATAAGCCATGGGGATTCTTACAAAATCAAAGCCCCAGTCCTGCATCCATTTGAAATGTTCTTCTTTAGTCTGGGGACGGGAGGAAGCGGGATTGGGATTGAAAAAATCCAGCAGGTTGAAGCCCCGCCAGGCGGGCAATTTGTTTTTGGGCCTGAGCAAATCATTGAGTTGGTCCTGGCCGGGTAAGCCCGCATTGGCTGCGGCAAGTGAGGAGTATTTGAGGAATTCGCGACGATGCATAAATGAAATATACTCAATCTTTCCCTAAAGGAGGGGGTGACTTAAGTGATCCCCTCACTGACCCACAAGTACAAAAACCTTTTTATCTTTCCATTTTAAACCGGAAAACGTCATGAAATCCAATTTTTTCGTCTGCTTTGCCACCTTATTGTCCATGGCCGCTCTCCGGGCCCAGACCGGCAAAGTCTACGACAATCTTGCTTTGCCCAGCAAAATCCTGAATATGGAACGCAAGTATGCCATTTATCTGCCTCCCGATTACGAATCATCCACCCGATCCTATCCGGTCCTCTATCTCCTTCACGGCGGAGGGGACGACCAGACCGGTTGGGTCCAGTTTGGAGAAGTGCTGCATATTACGGACAAAGCCATTGCCGAAGGCAAGGCCACCCCGATGATCATCATCATGCCCGATGCCAATACCACCCGCAGAGGTTATTCCAATAATGCTTCAGGCACCTGGCTCTACGAGGATTTTTTCTTTAAGGAACTGATGCCCTTTGTGGAAAAAAAATACCGCATCAAGGGTGAAAAAAGATTTCGCGCCATTGCCGGCCTGTCCATGGGCGGCGATGGCAGTTTCACCTATGCCCTCCATCATCCCGAATTGTTTTCTTCCGCCTGCCCCCTGAGCGCGGGTACGGGCCCCCTCACCCTGGATATTGCCAAAACCAATGTGCGCCGTTTCGACTCAACGGCCACAGACGCCCAGGTTGAAGCTTTCTTCAACCGGCAAAGCGTACCCCTCCTGGTCAACAATGTTCCGGACAGCCTGAGGCGTGCCGTCCGCTGGTATATCGATTGCGGTGACGACGACTTCCTTTATGAAGGGAATTCACTCGTCCATATCGCTATGCGTAAAAAGGAAATTCCACATGAATTCCGTATCCGAAACGGAGGACATACCTGGACCTACTGGAGACAGGCCTTGCCCGAAGTGCTGGAATTTGTGTCGCAGGCGTTTCACCAGTATTAGTAGTCAGTAGTCAGGAATCAGGTCTCGGAGCAGGTATTTACAGTTCTTAAGCTGAGAGCTCAAAGCTGACCGCTGACCTCTATATTTGCCGGATGATTACCTCAACCATTCAATATGAAGGGGAATTGCATACCACCGCTGTACACCTTCGTTCGGGCGAAGCCATTGTGACCGACGCGCCGGTTGACAATATGGGTAAAGGAGCTGCCTTTTCCCCAACCGACCTCCTGGCTACTTCCCTCGCCTGTTGCGCCCTCACGACCATGGGCATCGTAGCCAATAAAAACGGGATCAAGGTCGACGGGGCAAGCGCGGAGATCACTAAACACATGGCTTCCGATCCGAGAAGGGTGGACAAAATTGACCTCCTCATCAAAATGCCTTCTGATAAAAACTATACTCCGGAGCAAAAATCCCTGATGGAATATACTGCCATCCACTGCCCGGTGGCCAAAAGCCTTCATACTGACCTGGTGCAAAACGTGGTTTTTCAATGGTAATGAACAAAATCAGGCTTCACTTTCCAAAGCGGGTGATCCATGGAAAGATCTACCTCGACGGATCCAAAAGCATCAGCAACCGGGCCCTGATCATGCTTGCCCTCGCGGGAGACCATCAAAACAAACTGGAACACTTGTCCACTTCAAAAGATAGCCGGCTCATGCAAAGCCTGCTCGCGAGTAAGGAGGAAGTCCTTGACACCGGGGCGGCGGGCACCACTTACCGATTCCTCACTGCTTACCTGGCCATCCAAGCCCGTAAAGTGATCCTGACCGGCAGCGAACGCATGAAACAAAGGCCAATCGGTGAACTGGTCAATACGCTTAACCTCATGGGGGCAGGCATCGAATATGTGGAAAAAGAGGAATATCCCCCACTCCGGTTCCCGGGTAAACCCCTGCAACAAACCCATCGTAAGATTTCCATCCGGTCTACCATCAGCAGCCAGTATATTTCTGCCCTGCTCATGATTGCTCCCAGCCTGCCCCTTGGCCTTGAGTTGCAGCTGGTCGGTGAAGTGATTTCCAGGCCTTACATCGAGATGACCCTGGCCATGATGGACCATTTCGGGATCAAGAGTCAATGGCAGGGCGATACCATTACCATCGAGCCCCAGGATTATGTTTCGAAACCGCTATTTGTGGAAGGGGACTGGTCTGCCGCTTCCTATTATTACAGCCTGGCTGCCCTTGCCGAAGAAGCCGAAATCGAACTTTACGGCATTTCGCAAAACAGCCTTCAAGGTGACGCAGCCATCGCGGAGATCGGCAAAATTTTCAATATCCATACCACCTGGTACCCGGATCATGTAAAACTTAGAAAATCATCCGGCCCCCTGCCCAAATCCTTTGAATGGGATTTTATAAAATGTCCCGACCTGGCCCAGACCGTAATCGCCCTATGTGCAGCCACCGGGGTCCATGGCGTATTTACCGGGCTGAAAACCCTGCGCATCAAGGAAACAGACCGCATCGCAGCCATGAAAGCCGAACTCAAAAAATTGCATGTCCCCTTTTACCAGTTGCCAGCCAAAATGTCCAAAGAAAGTAAAATCGAATATCATATGGTGGAAGGCAAAGCCGTCTTCGACAATATCCCGGTTTTTTCCACCTACGAAGATCACCGCATGGCCATGTGCATGGCTCCCCTTACTTTGCTCCATCCGATAGAAATTGAGGAGCCGGACGTGGTAGAAAAATCCTATCCTGGTTTTTGGAAGGATTTAGAGTCGCTGGGCTGTGAGGTGGAGAGCTTGGAGCTTTGAGCTATCAGCTATCAGCTATCAGCTATCAGCTATCAGCTATCAGCTAATAATAACGAACTTGCTAACTGATTAACTGATTAACTGATTAACTGATTAACCGATTAACTGATTAACTGATAAACTACTTCCCCCACTTCAATCCTACTACCACCGTCCTCAAAAAACCCGGATTATAAAATCGGTTGAAAGCAGCATTGATATCGGGGCCGGGGCTATAGTCTGTATTGAACAAATTATCCACCGCCAAACTGAGACTGATGTTTTGCCCTGAAATGGGCAATCGATAATTGCCGTACAGGTTGACCAGGGAATAGGAAGGATGAAAACTGGTATTGGCATCCTGCAGGGGCATATCGGATTGATAATACCATCCGCCGCCAAGAAGAATCTCAGAAAGGGGATTAAAGTGGAATTTAAAGGTATGCACCATGCGGGGTACGCCCGTGACCCGGTTGCCGCTGAAATCCTCGGATCTTTGTTTATAATCCACAAATTCATAGGGCTGGTAAGCGGTGGATGCATAGAGTTCCAGCCAGGTAAGGTTGTACTGAAGCCACGCTTCCACTCCCCGGATATTGGCACCGCCTGCATTGACGAAATATTCAACCCCTGCCAAATCATTTCTACGGACTATGGCATCCCGCAGGTTAAGGCTGTAGAGATTGAGGTTGTATTTAAAACGATCGCGGTACCCTTTAATGCCCAGCTCGACATTCCAGCCTTGTTCGGGCAACAGTTCACGGTTGTATTCCCCGGAAGACGGGCGGATCTCAGCGAGGGAAGGGGGCGAATAACCACGGGCTGCGGAGATAAACACCGCATCCTCCCGACCCAGGCTGTATGAAACGGAAGCCCGGGGCATGAGGACCGGGCCACTTTCTTTCCTATGATCATCCTGAAGGCCGGGTGTTTTATACCGGTAGACCTGTTGATTCAGGCTCAGGCCGGCGAGCAATTGCCATTGATTCAAACTCCAGTTCACCTGCGAAAACCAATTGTTCTGAATGCCGTCGATATCCGCGGCGCTGGTGAGCGAGCCCTTTTCCCCTTTATTGTTGATATAATTTTTTACCAGTCCGCCCTGGAATAAATATTCCAGTCCATTGGTCCATTCAAAACTGCCTCCTGGGGTGGTGGTAAAATATTTGAGCACCGGGCGGGCCGAAAAATTCTTTTCATAACGGATCTCATAATTGGTAATAAATGGGTTTCTGAAATCGGTATACCAGGCCGTGATATTGGGATTGAAGCTCCAGGACCGGGTGATTTGGTAATCGTATCCGGCACCAAGCCAAAGGGTTTTATTAAAAATGCCTGCCTCCTGTTCTACGGCTCCGGGAAGGGTGGCGGTCTTGGGACGTGCCTGCCGGGGATTGGCTTTTTGCTGGTCAAAGGTCAGTCCTCCGGGGGTTTCGTATTTCAAGTCACCATAAGCCTGGACAAAAATCAGGCGATGCCTCCCGCTTTTATAGCGCTGGCTGGCATAAAGCAGGTCCCGTCGCATGGCCGCTTGTTCGCGGTAACCCTCAGTTTGCTGATGCGACTGGAATAGCGATATCCTCCATCTGGCAAAGTCTTTAGAAAGGGAAATGCTTTCTGTGAATTGATCATAAGTCCCATAAGACAGGGACACTTGATTTTGTGAAGGATCCGTGGACAATAGAAGGACGCCTCCGGTGCCCGCGCCGTATAAACTGGAGGCTGGCCCTTTGAGAATTTCAGATTTACTGACCAGGCCGGGCTCGAACAGGTTGAGATAAGTGTTTCCTCCACCGTCAGTAAGGTTGAATCCATCGAGATAAACCTTGACATTCCGGATGCCAAAGGGTGAACGGAGGGTGGATCCCCGGATACTCAACCGGTAGCTTCCCGGGGAGCGCTCTTCCAGTTTAACACCCGGAGCCTGATTAAAGGCCTGGGAAAATGAAAGCTGGGGAATGAGATGCACGGTATCCAATATCAACTGGACGGCCGCCGGTATACGCACCAGGTCGCTTTTTGCCGAGTAGGCATTGATTTCAATCACAGGCAGGTTCGCGGACAAAGAAGATAAAGTATCCAACTGGTTCTGGGCCCTGGAGATCCCTGTACAGGCCAGGATGAAGAACACGAAGAACAAGCGACCAAAAGGTTCGTACATGGAGGATCCGGGTAATAACAATGCGAAACAAAAATACAGATCGGGGCTGATATGTGGGGGATAGGGCAACGCAGGGATAAATGCTGGTGGCTTATAACTCACAGCTCAAAGCTCACCGCTCGAATCCCTCTTCTCGTATTTCTCCCTAAATTCGCCCAAAAATCAATCAAATCAGAAATCTATGATCAACGGTCAGAGCAGGGTATATGCGGCGGTTTTATCCCCGGTGGTAGATGGCGGAAAGTACAGCATTCGTCGGGTAGTGGGCCAATGGGTGAATGTGGATGCCCGGATCATTTGTGACGGCCACGATGTGATCCAGGCCGCTCTTCAGTTTAAACCAGCCCATAACAGAACCTGGCAAGAACACCGGATCTGGGGCAAGGCCGAAGATCTCTGGGGCGGTGGTTTCCAGGTGGACGCCCAGGGGCCCTGGGAATACCGGGTCTGCGGCTGGGTTGACCATGGACTGACGTGGAGGGAAGGCCTTTCCAAAAAAGCGAATGACGGCCAGTTTGTAAAAACAGAGCTTCATGACGGTGTCCATATTTTGAAAGCCATCATGGATATGAAAAAACAATCCAATGAGGTGGTGGTTTATCTGACCCGACTCATCGACCTGATCGGCGACGAGGACCGATACCAGGAAGCCCTCCAGATGGCCCTCTCCAATGAACTTCAACATATCCTTTACACCTGCCCGGAGAAAAAATTTATTACCTACAGTGAAACCTACCAGGTCTATGTCGACCGGCCCAGAGCCCTTTTTAGCGCGTGGTATGAATTTTTTCCACGCTCCGCTTCCCGTGAGCCAGGAAAACACGGGACCTTCAAAGACTGCGAACAACTCTTGCCTAGAATAAAGGAATTTGGTTTTGACGTGTTATATTTTCCACCCATTCACCCCATCGGGGAGGTTAATCGCAAAGGAAAAAACAATTCGACGGCCGCCGCGGAAGGCGATGTAGGTTCTCCCTGGGCGATTGGCAGCCGGCTTGGGGGCCATGATGCCATTCATCCCGACCTGGGCACACTGGAAGATTATAAGGCTTTGATTAAAAGTGCCAGGGAAATGGATATTGAGATCGCGATGGATTTCGCCCTGCAGTGCGCTCCGGACCATCCCTGGGTAAAAGAACATCCGGCCTGGTTCAAATGGCGCAGCGACGGAACTGTTCAATATGCTGAAAATCCTCCGAAAAAATACCAGGACATCCTGCCATTATATTTTGAAACCGAAGACTGGAGGGCCTTGTGGACAGCGATCCGGCAAGTCGTTTTATACTGGATCAAAGAGGGAGTTACTATCTTCAGGGTGGATAATCCCCATACCAAACCTTTTGCTTTCTGGGAATGGCTGATTGCCGAAGTGAAAAAAGAACATCCGGATGTACTGTTCCTTTCTGAAGCCTTCACCCGTTCAGCCCTGATGTACCATTTGGGCAAAATCGGATTTACCCAGAGTTATACGTACTTCTCCTGGAAAAATTCCAAGTATGAGTTGATCGATTATATGAATGAACTGACCAAAGGAAGTACCGGGGAGATTTTCAGGCCGAATTTCTGGCCGAATACACCCGACATCAATACTTTCCCGATGCAGAACGGGAATCAAACCCTTTACATGATCCGCATCTTCCTGGCTGCCACCCTGGGCAGCAGCTATGGCATGTATGGCCCCGCTTATGAATTGCTGGTCCACGAAGCCCTGCCTGGCCGGGAAGAATATTACCGCTCAGAAAAATACGAACTCTATAGTTGGAACTGGGAAGCACGCAATGCCCTGACCATGCTGATCACCATGCTCAATAAAATCAGGAACGACCATCCCGCCTTTCACGAAACCAATAACTGGGAAAATGTAAATGTGCAAAACGATCATCTCATCGCTTATTACAAACAAAACGGGGATGGCAGCGATAAGATTCTTTGTGTGGTGAACCTGAATCCTTATGAAAGACAATCAGCCAGCCTGCAGGCTCCCCTGCAGCGCATCGGCGTATATCCCGGCCAACCGTTTACGGTCCATGACCTGATCAGCGGCAATAGCTGGATATGGAACCAGGAATGGAATTATGTGGCTTTGGATCCGGGACTGCCGTTCCATTTGTTTCATATTAGGTAAGTGGTCAGAGGTCAGAGGTCAGAGGTCCCGGAAAAGAATTGGCTCTCACTTCTCACCTAAAAGAACGTAAACCGGTTGTCCCTGATCTTCGCGCTCTTTTTCAGAGATTCCATCAGGAAAGAACTCACATTGTTCCGGGATACGGACGAAACCTGCTCCCGGAAGAATGTGATATCGGGTTCACCGATCGATGGGGTCCTGCTTGTGGTTTTGACCACATAAACCCCGCCGTTTCCGATGATGGGTTTGGAAGTCGCATTTTGTTCTGTACTGAAGGCAGTGGCAATCACCTTAGGTTCATTTCCCATTTGCTGAAGGAAGCTGGTCGTGAAATTCACCTGGGTAGCGGTATCCACTTTAACATTGTATTTGGTGGCCAGGGCATAAATGTCAGCGGTGTTGCCGATTTCGCTGATGAGGCGCTCGGCTTTTTTCTTATTGGTCAGGGTAAGGGTGACGTCTTCGCGAACGGCCTCCACTCGGGCAAGGCCTTTGGGCTGGATCGACCTGAGGCCGGCTATGGTAATCTGATTGGTCACAAAATTGACGGCATCTTCATACAGGAAGATCTCGGGGGATACATCGCCCGGGCTTGCCTTTTTATCAAAGGCCCAGCGGATCATCGAGCGGGTGCTTTCACCGGTTGGAAGCAGGCCGGCGGTATTGTCATTTTTCCTCACGGCTCCTGTTTTTTCAAAACTCAATTCAGGCCTCGAAGCCAGGGTTTTTTTAAGTTCGTCCAGGGTACGGTTGGTATTGTTTATTGCTGTCACTTCATCCTCAACTCTGTCCTGGGTGGCTTGTGATGGCACTATGGGCCGGTCAATATAGGCAATCTGCACCCTGTCCTCGGGATTTTTACTGAAAACCTGTTTCTTAACCTCAACAAGGTGAATGCCAAATTGGGTAGTCACTGTATAGAATTTGCCGGGTTCAGCCTGGAAGAAAATGACATCGTTGAAGGGCTTTACCATCTGATCATGGCCTGTCATTCCAAGTTCACCGCCATTAAAACCGGATCCATCCTGGGAGTAGCGGATGGCAAGAGAGTCAAACCGGGCTGCACCTGATTCCAGCAAACGTTTAAGGCTGTCTATGGTTGCCTGGGCCGAAGCAAGCTGATCTACAGTCTGAACCGAGCGTAGAATATGGCGTACATCGACAGAATCGGCCACTACCTTACGATTGACTATTTTGGCAAGCCGGTAAATCCCATTGTCAGTATAGGGGCCCAAAAGTCCACCTTTGGGTAAGGCGTATAATGGTTCGGCAAATTCAAGGCTGAGCTGGTCTTTCTTAAAATAGGCCGGGTCCATCTGACCCCCGTTGAGAGCCACAAAAAGGGAATCTTCTTTGGTATTCCTGAAACTGTCCACCAATACATTTAGCTCAGTCCGGATGGCGGCGCTGTCTTCGGCAGTCGGAATGACGGGGAAGTTGACGTATTCCAGAAAACGGGCTTCTTCAGGATAAGTATATCCGACTTTATGGTCGTTGATGTATTTTTCGATTTCCTTGTCCGTGACGCTGATGCTGTCTGTGATGAGGTCAAATGGAAGTTTTACATACTGGAAATCAACCATCTCCGTTGCATCATAATGCCTTTGTTCTGCCATCCAGGTGGGTGAATAAATGGCTTTCGAGACCAGTCCGGAATATTTAGCCTGGATGCGTTCCTTGATGATCTCGGTTTTTTGTTCGTTCCAAAAGGTCACAAGGTCCGCGCGCAGGGTGTTGTTTTCCAAGCCCTGCTTGATCTGGTTGAGCTGGTCACGATCCACCTGGTTGGTATTGGGGTCCAGAAACCGCTGCTGGATGACCGGGCTCAGGTTGTTTCCGAACTGGAGTTCCTCCAGTTCGGTGGGACTGATTCCAATACCCAGTTTAGCTGCCGTTTTCTCCATGAGGATTTTTTCAACAAAATAATTCCAGAGATAGGTCCTTCTAGCGTATGGATCTACCGCGGAGTTATTGTAAAGGATCTGTTCTGTCCTTGAAAAATCATTATAGTCGATGGCAACCCCGTTGACCTTGCCGACCGTAAATTGGGTTTGTCCCCCAAAAGTATTGTTCGTTACCACGTCCATGATCAGAAAGCTCAATAAAGCCAGGGCGAGAGAAGCTACGATAATCCAACTGTGTTTGCGGATTTTACTGATTAAAGCCATTTTAAATCAATAATTTATAAAATAAAAAAATTATAATATGAGCGGTTGCCGGACCGCCTTAAAAAAAGCGAATGCAAAAGTAAGATTTTTAGTCCATTATCGGATTTTTTTAAAAATCACTGGTATCCCTTCGCCTGAAGGGTAAACAACTCATGATACAACCCCTTTTGATCCAGGAGCTCCTGATGGGTGCCCAGTTCCAGTTTCTCACCATTTTTAAGTATAAGGATGCGGTCAGCCATGCGTACAGTGCTGAACCGGTGCGAGATGATGATGGAGGTCTTCCCCTCGGCCAGTTCCGAAAAGCGTTTAAACACCTCATATTCCGCCCGGGCATCCAGGGAAGAGGTGGGCTCATCCAGGATTACGATATCGGCATCCCGCATATAAGCGCGGGCGAGGGCTATTTTCTGCCATTCTCCCCCGCTGAGGTCAAGGCCTTCGGCAAATCGTTTTCCCAGCATTTGCTCATACCCGGCGGGAAGTTTTGATATCACCGAATCGGCCAGGCTTTTGGTGGCGGCAACCATCACCTGTTCCAGGTTACGGACTTCTTCAATTTTGCCTACCGCGATGTTTTCGCCTGCCTTAAAACTGAATCGTACATAATCCTGGAAAATCACGCTGATCATTTGCCGGTAGGATTCAAGTGTGAATTTCCGGATATCCACCTCGTCCAGGTAAATGGTCCCTTCCGAGGGGTCATACATTCTGGCCACCAGTTTTACCAGGGTCGTTTTACCGCTTCCGTTTTCACCGACCAGGGCCATTTTTTCACCCGCCCGGATTTCGAAATTCAGGTGACGCAAGGCCCAGGTTTCGGTACCCGGGTATTTGAAGCCTACATTCTCAAAACGAATGCCTTTGAGTACCCTGGCCGGAGCGGGTTGCGCATTGGGCATATCCCTGATCAGGGGTTCCAGGGCCAGAAAATCAAAATAATCCTGGAGATACAAGGCGGATTCCGTGATCCGTGTAAAATTGGACAAGAGGCTCTGAAGCTGGTTTTGCAGGCGGTTGAATGATCCGGATAAAAAAGTCAGGTCCCCGATCGTCAGTAGGCCTGCGATGGTCCGCATCACGATCAATACATAAGCACCATAATAGGCCAGCACACCACCGATCTGAAGCAGGGTCCCCCATATTGTCCTGCGTATTGCCAGGGCGCTGTTCAACTTATAGTATTCGGCAGCCAGTTTGCCAAACCGGTCGGCCAGGAAGCGGTCCAGTCCAAATACTTTTACTTCTTTGGCAGTTTCTACACTGGCCCCTATATATCTCAGGTAATCGAGTTCCCTGCGCTGGGGGGTCCAGCTTCTCACCAGGGAATAACTGGAACGGGAAAAATAGGCTTCGCTCATGAAGGAGGGCAGAACGGCGACGATCAGTAAAACGATAAGCCAAGGTTCAAAAGCGATCAGTCCCGCGCTCAGAAAACCGATCGTGATGAGGTCCTGCAACTGGCTGAGCACCATGCTCATCAGTACCACCCTGCCCGTGGTCTGGCGGCGTGCCCGGTCCAGCTTGTCATAGAATTCCGAATTTTCATACATACTCAGGTCGATCGTCGCTGCCTTATTCATCAACTCGACCGAACTGCTATTGCCATACAGATCGCCCAGGAGGGAGTCCGTAAGGCTGATGAGCCGGTTGAATATTTCCGAAAAAATCGCCAAACCAAATTCAATGCCGATATACATCCACAATTTGTCCAATCCTTCTCCCTTGTGATTGATGCAAAAAATCACCTGGTCAATGATCAGTTTGCCAACCCAGAGTTGGCCCAGTGGAATGGCTGATTTGACCAGGCGGAGCAGGATATTGGACAGGGTCAGTGAGGGCGAAGTCTTCCAGATCATCCGGAAGAAAGGAGGCAGCAGCTTGAGGGCTTTCAGGCTTTCCCAGAAACCTTTTCGGGCCTGCTGGTCAAATTCGGGTGGTGGGCCGGGTCGGATGGACATTGGTATGGGTTAGAGGTGCGAGCTATGAGGTACGAGGTGCGAGGTCTACTCTAACCTCTAACCTCCCGCCTCTGACCTCTATAACAATTTAAACTCTGGTAAAACCATGACTCTCATCCCGGCGTCTACTGCAGCCTGGATACCCATGGGGCCATCTTCAAAGACCAGGCAGTCTTTTGGACTTACTCCAATTAACCGGGCGCAGGTCAGAAAAGTCTCGGGATGGGGTTTTGGATGAAGCACATCATCGGCGCTGACTACGGTGGGAATCATTTCATGGAGACCCAGGGCCCGGATCACGCGTTCGGCATTCGCTTTGCTGCTGCCCGTGCCGATGGCCATGGGTAACCGGCCGTTGTAATGCTTGACGAGTTCGTACACTTCGGTGATGGGTTGGATTTCTTCGAGTTCATCGAGCAGTGATACGTAATAATCGCTTTTGATGGTTTTTCCGGCCAGGGGGTCAATATCCCAACCATAACGTTTATTAAAGGTATTTATCACCTGGTAAGACGGGGCTCCGGCCATTTCATTGATCATTTCAGCGGTGATGTCTACCCCAAAATGCCTGCCCGTAAGAGCCCAGGCTTTTACATGGCTCGGCATGGTATCCGCCAGGGTGCCATCGAGGTCAAAAATCAGTCCCCTGACGTCTTCGGGGACCATAGAATAAATTTCCATATTAAAAGGTTGTTACCGGCAGGGTGTGTTTTTAAACAAATAGCTATACCTTATGAATGATAAGCCCTTGCTGTTTTTTGTCCGGATGTAAAATAAATCAGGCTTTATGGCCTGCTTTCACCAGGTTTTTGAAGCTGGTTTGCAGGTTTTCAATTGGCTTTGGTGCGGCATCCTGCTCCACGAGGAAGTATTTGGTGCCGGCCAGTTTTGCATTTTTGAAAATAGGTTCAAAGTCGATGTATCCCTGTCCGACTTCAACGGGTTTTTGATCTTTGTCAAGGTCTTTGACATGCCAGAGAGGGAACCGTCCCGGATGTTTTTTAAACAATTCCGGAATATTGACCCCGGCTTTGGTTGCCCAGGCCAGGTCAAGCTCAAACTTCAGGATATCCGCACTGATCTGGGTGGCCATCATATCAAACGGCCTTTTACCATCTACCATCTCAAATTCAGCGGTATGGTTGTGGAAGGCAAACTGGATTCCCGCTTTTTTACAGGCTTCCCCGGTTTTCTGGAGGACCTCCAGGGATTGATTGATTTCTTCCATGGTTTTCACCGGGGTACTGGAGCATACCAGGTATTTGAGTCCGCCCTGGGCGGCTTCATCCACCAGTTCCTGCATATGGGTGGCCAGGGAACGGGAGGGGGGACGGGGAGGAGTATTGGGATTATTGGCTGAGGGAGGTGGGCCGCCCGGCCTTCTGAAAGGAAATCCCGAAGCATGGTGCGCAACCCACTGAAGGCCGTATTCTTTGGCCAGTTTGGCAAATTCCGGTGCAGGAAGGCCGTAATAACCGCCTAAGGGGGAAGCAGCGGATTCAAGATGTACATATCCTATATTGGCCAGCCCTTTGAGAACTCCTTTGAGGTCTTCGTTAATCACCGAGTTGGCGGTATATAACTGAACGCCGTATTTCCTTTTTTCCTTAATCAGGCTCAGGACATCAGCCGGAGCGACCAGGGTGCCGGCTGACAGGGCCAGAGAGGTTTTAATGAAAGATCTTCTTTGATTCATGCCTGCGAAGTTAGCGGAATTTGACCTTTTCCAGATTGAGTGAATGGGGAGTCGGTCGAATTCTGAAATGGGAATGACGAAAAGTTAGTTAGTAAGTTGGCTGGTTGGAGAATCATTTTATTCCTTGAGGCCCTTGACCACTACATTGCCAGTCCCGTTTTTATCACAGGGATATCGGATGGCTTCTTTCCATTTTTTTTCATTCCGGATGATTTCGAAAAAACCTCCAAGATATTTTTTAATCTCTTCAGCGGAGTTTTTTTCCTTCCAGGCTTGGCGGTCCACGGTGGCCATGATTTCTGCTTCCCGGCCAGAAAACTCAACCAGGATCTCACTGATCAGGCTTTCATCCGGCATACAATACCCGCGGTATCTGCGTTCGGTCACCGACCTCATGCCGAGGGCTTCCGATGGCTTGGCATAGGGAGCATTGACCAGGCCGGAATGATCAAAATCATATGGAACAGGTACCGGCTTCTCACCCGGAATGGCCAGAAGCCGGACATTGTGCAGGTATTGGACAGACCAATCCGTATTGCCGATCATGTATTCAAAAAGCGCCATGCGAACAAAGTCACGGGGGGCCGTATTTTCCGGGCGCATCATTTTTTTTGTAATCAGGGCCGCCTCATTCCTCGCCGCCATGGCTTCGTCTTCTTCCAGCAGGTAACCGTTGGCGGTGAAGTCCTTTTTGGGATTTCCTTCTTCCCTGAATTGTATGTTCACCATACGCACCCTGAAGCTTTTTGGGCCAAACAGATTATGCAATTTGTAGACCAGGTATTCCCGGACCACATAATCATCGCCACGGCAAGGCATCACCAGTTTCAGTTTCTTTTTATCCGCAAAAAGCCCGGTTGTGACCGTCTGCCCCGTAAAATCCAAGGATAAGGGCGGGTAGGTACAGTTGCCCTGGGTACGCCTGAAATTGCCACGGGTTTTCATTTTCAGCGATATGGCTTCCTCCCCTCCGGGGCCCTCATAGCTCAGGGCTACCGGATAGGTCTTCGCTGCATCGCTGCGGTCCTGGATCAGTTTGTTTACCGCTCCGGTGATGGTCAGTTTCAGGACGGCTTCTTCCGAGAACAAACCGGAGTCGGCCTCTACCCGCCGCTCCGCCTGGAAAGCCGGTTCACTCCAGGCCAAGGACCGCAGCAAGAAAAAAATCAGGAACAATAACTTCATAAACAAAAGGATTTACTCCTATTCTGTGAAATTAAATTTACGAGCTAATATTCAATCCGCATCAGAAACCTGTCTTCAGTCCGCTTAAATGCTTTTTAATGATGATTTGATCGTTGCGGGTCTTCGCCTTAGACAAGGCTTCATGGAAATGTTTTTCCGCGATCCCGTTATCCAGGCCTTTATACAATTCACCAAGCAAAGTATGGTAATAGGGATTGCCCAGGAGGTCGATTTTTTCCGCTTCGCGGATAGCTGCTTCTTTTCCCCTGATTTTGGACAATGCAAAAATGCGGTTGAGGGCGGCAATGGGTGAAGTTTCCAATTGCATCAATTGGTCATAAAGATTCAGGATATTCTCCCATTTTTCCCGGCTTTCGTTTTTGACGGTGTGCCAATAAGCGATCGCGGCTTCCAGGTGGTATTTGCAGAATGTGGTACCCCGGGATGCCGCATGCAGGTATTCAATCCCTCTTGAAATGAGAGCCTGGTCCCATCGGTTTTCATCCTGGTCCTGGTACAAAATCATCTCCCCGGACACCCCTCGTCGTGCTTCAAAACGGGAAGCATGAAAACACATGAGGGCGAGCAGGGCCTGGACAGGAGGCCGATTGGTATGCGGGTGTTCAGTGAGCAGGTAGGCCAGGCGCATGGCCTCATGGCACAACTCTTCCCGCATGACCGGGTTGCGGTTTTCGGAATAATATCCTTCGCTGAAAAGCAGATACAGGGTAGCCAGGACAGAACCAAGCCGCTGATCTATTTTATGCACGGCCGGAAAACGGACAAGCTCTTTTTCTTCGCGTAATTTTTCTTTAGCCCTGAAAAGGCGCTTGTTGATCGTTTCCTTACCGGTCAGAAAGGCCCTGGCAATTTCATCAATACCCAGTCCGCAGAGAATTCGGAGTGCTAAGGCAATCTGCGACTCGACCGGGATGGAGGGATTGCAAAGGGCAAAAAGCATGTGCAGCTGGCTGTCCCGGATATTCTGATCGGAGAGGTCAATTTCCGGAAGAAAGTCCTGGGCCGTATCCATGATCAGGGCGGGAATGATCCTGGAGGTGTACCGTTTGTGGCGTTGAATATAGTTTATGCTTTTGTTTTTTGCAGTCGCATACAACCAGGCCGTTGGATTATCGGGTATCCCTTTATAAGGCCAGGTTTGAAGGGCGGCCAAAAAGGTATCCCCGGCTATGTCTTCCGCCGCTTCGACATGGTCCATACCAAAGGTGGTGCAGAGCACAGCCGTGATTTTCCTGAATTCCGTGCGGAATAAGTGCGGGATCAGTTCATTATGATCCATCCTTTAAAATTAAAACGGATGAATGAGTTTAATGAATGCCGTCTTTCCTGGCAATCTTTCTTACCTCCACCGTATTTCCTTCGCCCTGCAAAACCGGGGAACCTTTGGCAAAGTCCACGGCCTCGTCGACCGATTCAGCCCTGACGATAATATATCCTCCGATCGTCTCTTTGATATCCCCAAAAGGGCCATTGGTTACAATATTATTGTGTCTCACCACACGGGCATCATCGAAGGGGAGGCCATTGCCGCCCACAAATTTGCCTTTCGCCGTGATCCCGTCGATCCAGTCCATGGTCTGTTTCATCCAGATTTCCATTTGCTCCGGTGAAGCTAATTTCTGACCGTCCTGATGCCTGAAAATTAAAATAAACTCGTCCATTTTTTAAAAATTTTGGTGAATGAATATCGCAATTACCTGTTTATGACAAACCGGCTCCTGGAAATTGGACCCTCTGCCGAATGTTTTTTTGATCGAGGGCAAAAATTTGGTCTGAATTTTTCATCTGTAACCTTCGCCTTGTCGAGCCCTCATGAGAAAAATTATCCGAGGGCCACATCCAGAAACATCATTGTGGCGAAGCCCAGCATGGCCCCGATCGTGGAATAATCCGTTTCCTCCCCCGTTTGAGATTCAGGAATGATCTGTTCGATGACTACAAAGATCATGGCCCCGGCGGCAAATGCGAGGGCGTAGGGCAGGATCGGTGCTACCTTGCTCACCAGCCATGCGCCAAGCAGCCCTGCCAGTGGTTCCACCATGCCCGACAGCTGGCCATAAAAAAAGGCTTTGCGTCTTGAAAAACCTTCGCGCCTCAGGGGAATGGAAACGGCAGCGCCTTCAGGAAAATTTTGCAGCCCTATGCCAATAGCCAGGGTAATGGCTCCGGTCAGCACTTCCGGTGAAGATATGGTGGACAAGGCCCCGAAGGCGACCCCGACAGCGAGGCCTTCCGGGATATTGTGCAGCGTGATTGCGGTAATGAGCAAAATACTTCGTTGCCAGGATGTTTTGACTCCTTCCGCCTTTTCCATGGTCCGGCTCCAGTGTACGTGGGGAAGGGTCTTGTCTACAATCAGTAAAAAAGCGCCACCCGATAAAAAGCCGAGGACGGCCGGAAGCCATGCAACCTGTTCACGCGCTTCTGCAATTTCAATGGAGGGTTTCAATAAAGACCAAAAACTGGCAGCAATCATCACTCCGGCCGAAAAACCAAGCATGGAATTCAATAATTTTCTGTGAGCCGTTTTAAAAAAGAACACCATGGCTGAACCGGATGCAGTCACCAGCCAGGTAAAAAGGGTGGCCAGCAGTGCAAGCAGAAGCGGATCATATTTCAGAAGGTGGTCAATATTCATCCCAGTGGAATAAAGATAGCAACCTGGTGCGATGCCCACTTACCTCTTTCCTCATACCTCAC
>CAYOPD010000023.1:33391-42346 GCA_964405735.1 uncultured Saprospiraceae bacterium
CCTCACCCCTCCTCCCTATATTTACATTATGAAACGTCGTGACTTTATCAAAGCAGCATCCCCTATCGTCCTCCTGCTGGCTAATGGGAAGATTGTCGAAGCCCGTGAACTGGGGCTGGAAGCCATTGACCGGAGCAAGGTCATTCTGCGTTTTGTGGTGGCTTCAGACGGCCATTATGGACAACCAAATACTCCTTATCAGGAATATTTTACCACCCTGGTCAACCGGATCAATGAAGAACACGCCCGGCGAAAATTTGCCTTTGCGGTCATCAACGGCGATATCATCCACGATGACAAGACTTTTTGTCCCGCAGCCAAGGCGACCCTGGACCGGTTGCAGCTTAAATATTATGTGAGCCAGGGAAACCACGATATGCTAACACCCGTGGAGTGGCAGGCAACCTGGCAGATGCCCATTAATCTCGACTTCAAAATCAAAAAAAGCAGCTTCCTCATCGCAAGCACTTCCAATGCCCAGGGCACCTATCTCTGCCCCGACCTGGATTGGATGAGGTCCCGTTTGGAAGCCCATCGCCACCAGGACCGGGTCTTTATTTTTATTCATATCAATCCTGCCAAACTCACCCGGCATGCCGTGGATTGCCCTGAACTATATGCCTTGTTTGACCAATTTCCCAATGTAAAAGCCGTATTCAACGGCCATGACCACGATGAAGAGGGGATCAAAATGAAGGGCAAGATTCCCTTTGTTTTTGACGCCCATTTCGGAGGATCCTGGGGTACGGAATACCGTGGTTTCCGGATTGTGGAGGTACTTAAAGATGGAAGCATTGCCACCTATATCCTGAATCCCGTTGACAGGATCCTGGAAGAGGTGATTTGAGGGGTACTCCAGGCGGATTCCCCAGGGTCTAAACCAAGACAGGATTTATTTGTTTAAACCCTGACTTTATATAAATCCTGTCATCCTATGGCAAATTACCTGGTAGTCGGTGCTTCATCCGGAATTGGACATCATCTGGCCCACGAACTGGCTGAAGCCGGCCACCAGGTCTATGGAACCTGGTTCAGCCATCCAACAGGGTCGGCCAGTGAACGCCTTCAATATCATCCATTGAATGTCCTTGACGAAACAATCTCACTTGGTTTTCTCCCGGAATCCCTGAATGGCCTGGTCTATTGCCCGGGGAGTATCAAACTCAGGCCTTTCGAAAAACTGAAGGCGGCAGATTTTATATCCGATTATCAGTTTCAAACTGTCGGTGCAATTAAAATCATCCAGGCTGTTTTGCCAAAACTAAAACAATCCGGGAATGCATCGGTCGTATTGTTTTCTACACTGGCAGTAAAGTTAGGATTGAATTTTCATTCCCTGGTGGCCTCTTCCAAAGGTGCTGTGGAAGGGCTGGTAAGGGCACTGGCCGCGGAATTCGCCCCAAAGATCCGTTTTAATGCAATAGCCCCTTCTCTCACAGACACCCCGCTCGCAAGTTCGTTGCTGGATACCGAACAAAAGCGTGAAATAAATGCCCAAAAACATCCCCTGAAAAGAATAGGAAATTCCGGAGATATGGCAAACATGGCTGCTTTCCTGCTTTCAGAAAAGGCTTCCTGGATCACCGGCCAGGTTTTTCACGTGGACGGCGGCATGTCCGCATTAAGGACCTGACCCATGAGAGTCCTTCTCACCGGGGTTACCGGATATATTGCCCACCGGCTGCTGCCGGTTTTGCTGCAACAGGGCCACGAGGTCATCTGTTGTGTAAGGGATAAAAACCGTTTTAACATAAATGGGCTTGGATCCAAAAACCTGAAGGTCATTGAAGTTGATTTTTTGGATAAAAAGTCGCTGGACCGCATTCCGGAGGATATTGATGCCGCCTATTATCTGATCCATTCCATGTCGGCCAGCTCAGGAGATTTCGAATCCATGGAAATCACCTGCGCCCGTCATTTCAGGGAAAGGCTCGAAGAAACAAAAGCGCAGCAGGTGATTTATCTGAGTGGGATCGTCAATGAAAAGGAATTGTCCAAACACCTTGCTTCAAGAAAAAAAGTGGAAGACATCTTGTCCGGAGCCCGCTTTGCTCTCACAACACTTAGAGCAGGAATCATTGTGGGTTCCGGCAGCGCTTCTTTTGAAATCATCCGTGACCTGGTCGAAAAATTACCGGTCATGGTGGCCCCCCGCTGGCTCAATACCCGATGCCAGCCCATCGCCATTCGTAATGTGCTTGAGTTCCTCAGCGGTGTAATTGGCAAATCGGAGACCTTCAACAAGAGTTATGACATCGGCGGCCCGGATATCCTGAGCTACAAAGAAATGTTGCTTCGGTTTGCCAAAATAAGAGGTCTGAAAAGGCGCATCTGGGTTATACCGGTCCTTTCCCCCCGAATTTCTTCCTACTGGCTGTATTTTGTGACCGCCACCTCATTCACCCTCGCAAAAAACCTGGTCAACAGCATGAAGGTGGAAGTGATCTGCAAGGAAAACAACCTGGCCTCTTTCCTCGCTATCCAATTGATAGATTACGATACTTCCATCCGGCTGGCCTTTGACAAGATTGAACAAAACCAGGTTTTGTCCAGCTGGAAAGATGCCCAGTCCAGCAATCTCCTTAATAAAGGCATTTCACATTTCATCGAGGTGCCCGTCCAAGGATGTTTCACAGAAAGCCGGAAACTCAAAATCGACGACGACCGGCATACCCTGGAAAAAATATGGTCCATCGGGGGAAAAACGGGCTGGTATTTTGGCGACTGGTTATGGCAAATCCGTGGATTCCTGGATCAATTGGTTGGAGGGGTCGGCATGCGCAGGGGCCGGAAAAGCGACACCGTGATTTCGGCCGGAGATGCGCTTGATTTCTGGCGCGTATTGTATGCCAATAAGGAAGAAAAAAGATTGCTCCTGTATGCGGAAATGAAATTACCCGGCGAAGCCTGGCTTGAATTAAAAATTGACCGGGAAAATATGCTGCACCTCACGGCAACGTTCAGGCCGTTGGGAGTCTGGGGAAGATTGTATTGGTATGCGGTGTTCCCTTTTCACGGATATATTTTTAACGGGATGATCCGGAAACTCGCAACAGATTGATTGTATTTTGAACGGCCTTGGTCTTCCATTGTCAAACCGGTTCTGGCAACCGTGATGTAGATTTGAGGTATTTGGCAGTGCATGCAACCTGCCATTCAATCTTTGAGCGTGAAAAAGCTAGCCAGGAGTAAAACGGGATTAAGTACAGAACAAGTCATTGCGAGCCGCAGTAAACATGGCAGCAACCGCCTCCAGCTTCATGAAGACCGGGTGTTCTGGCATGTCCTGCAGTCTGTGGTCCTGGAGCCCATGTTTGTCCTGCTCGCAGCGGCTTGTGCGGTTTATTTCATCCTTGCTGAATATACGGAAGGGGTGATCATGCTGGTAGCAATCCTTTTTGTTTCCGGCATTTCTTTTTTCCAGGAGTACCGCAGCAGGAATGCCATCCGTGCTTTAAAGGACTTGTCAGCCGGGCAAACCCGGGTGCTTCGCAACGGGGTCGAAGTCAAGGTGGAAGTGGAAGAAATCGTTGTGGGTGACCTGATCTTGTTGCAGGAAGGGGAAATTGTACCTGCGGATGGCCAGGTCCTGGTCGCCAATGATTTTTCCCTGAACGAATCCATTCTGACCGGGGAAGCTTTTGCCGTACCCAAAAATGTTTCAGACCAAAACCTGGTCTTCCGGGGCACCCTGGTCACCAGTGGGAGTGCCTGGGTTGAGGTCAAAGCGGTTGGGCTCGAAACACAGTTTGGTAAGATCGGGCTTTCCCTTAAGGAAATCACCGTGATCCAGACTCCCCTGCAGATCCAGATCCGCCGTTTTGTGCGTACCATGGTCTGGATCGGAACACTGGCTTTTCTGATCGTAGTGGGTTTTAATTATTTTCAATCGGGCGATATCACCCATGCTTTTTTACAAGGTTTGACCCTGGCCATGAGTATACTGCCCGAAGAAATACCGGTGGCATTCAGCACCTTCCAGGCCCTGGGCGCATTCCGGCTGTTGAAACAAAATATCATCGTAAAACAACCTCAATACGTGGAGACCCTGGGGTCGGCCACCGTGATCGCTGTGGATAAAACGGGCACTCTGACCCAAAATAAAATGGCTATTGATTATCTCTATGATGCCCTGTCCGGCCTCTCCATTCGATGCGATGAAGACCGTCCCTTGCCGCTGATGCTGATTGAATATGCCATGTGGGCCAGTGAAACTCAGCCCTTTGATCCCATGGAAAAAACCATTCACGACTGGTACGGCCGTAAAGCCCCGGTGGATCTCCGAAAACAATTCAGCCAAGTCCATGAATATCCCATCGGCGGAAAGCCTCCTATCATGACTCATATCTTCAAAAACAATAAGGGAGAAACGATTATTGCTTCCAAGGGAGCTCCGGAAGGCATCATGCGTCAAAGCAGGTTGACCTTGGATGAGCTGTTGAAAGCTGAACAACAGGCCCTGGCATATGCTTCCATGGGTTACAGGGTGCTGGGAGTGGGCAAAGGAAGCTGGGAAGGAAAAGTCTGGCCGGTTTCGCAAGGGTCGTTCAAATTTGAATTTTTGGGCCTTATAGCCTTCCAGGATCCTCCCAAACCCCACATTTCCCAGACACTAAAGTCTTTTGAAGAAGCCGGGATTAAGGTAAAAATGATCACCGGGGACTATGCGGAAACCGCATTGGCCATTGCCGGACAAGTCCATCTAAGGCATAACGGAAAAATACTCAACGGGAATGAAATCATGGATCTCGGTGAAGAAGAGTTAAAGGAGAAAGTAAATGACGTAAATCTATACGCCAGGATGTTCCCCGAAGCGAAACTGAAGGTCGTCGAGGCATTAAAAGCCAATGGTGAAGTGGTGGCCATGACAGGCGATGGAGTAAATGATGGGCCTGCCCTGAAGGCCGCCCATATAGGCATATCCATGGGTCAGCGGGGAAGCGAAGTAGCCAAAAGCGCAGCTTCCCTGATCCTCACGGATGATGACCTGGCCCATATGACCGATGCGATTGCCCTTGGCAGGAGAATATTCAGCAACCTGGAAAAAGCCATCCGGTATATCGTATCCATACATATCCCGATCATCCTGATCGTAACCCTTCCCTTCATCCTGGCCTGGCCATTCACCGACCTGTTTTCGCCGGTGCATGTCATTTTTCTTGAATTGTTGATGGGGCCTACCTGCTCCATCATTTATGAAAACGAGCCTATGGAGCCCGGCACCATGCAACGACCGCCCGGGTATACAGGCCGCGTTTTTTTATCCTTCCGCCACCTTGCACTCAGCATCATCCAGGGTCTTGCCATCACCCTGGGTTGTCTTGGGATCGGATATTATTATATGAAAGTGGGATATGATGAGACCACGGTCCGCACCATCATTTTTATCACCCTTTTATTCAGCAACATTTTTCTCACCCTCGTAAACCGCTCTTTTTATTATTCGGTTTTCAAAACCCTGCTGTATAAGAACAACCTGGTCCCACTCATCCTGGCGGTTACCTTGTTGTTTATCCTGGCCTTTTTATATATGCCTTTTATGCTACAATGGTTCCGGCTGCACGCCTTGTCGTGGGCAAGCATCGTTCAATGCATCGGAGTGGCTTTGGTTTCAGTATTATGGTTAGAGCTCTGGAAATTGGGAAAAAGGAGGGGGTAAAGGAGATTTAGAGCAATCCCTTTTCTTTAAATGCGCCTGTTCATCCCTTGTGATGTATGCGAATATTTTACTAACGCTTCTCACACTCTGATTTAAGCAGGACCAGCCACAGCAGCATACCTTTTTCCAGGTTTTTATTGAACATCTTTTTAAAAAAGCCGGCCAGGAAACCCTCCATGCTCTCTTCTACCTTCACTTCAACAGCATTGTCCTTTTCGGTCAGGGTCCAGTGGTGAATGGCAAAGAGACCCATGCTTTTCCCGGTCCAGCCAATGCTTTGATAGGGGTCAACTGTTTTGAGGGTCGAATGAATGCCGACTCCTCCGGATTTCCAGTTAAAGGTGGTACCGGGTTTAAGTTCGCCATGGAGTTTTGCTTTTTTGATGTCCGTCTGCCAGTCCGGCCATTGATCAATCGCGGTCAGTACCCTCCAGACTTTTTCTTTAGGAGCCTGAATGAAGATGGATTTGTTGCATTTGACGGGCGCCTGGTCGTTGATGTTACTCATGGTTTGGTTTTTACCGGAAGGTTATATTCCTTTATGAATTTAAGGCTATTTTAGACCATGAAAAAAATTCTACCGGCTTCGATGTTCCTGGCCATGGTGATCAACACCTTTTCCCAGCCCCCACTTCGTGTAGCCATAGACGGCATGGTCCACGACCATGTCAACTGGATCCTGGGCAGGAAATCCATGGGAGATATTGAAATCGTTGGTATCGCGGAGCCCAACCAAAAATTGGTGGACGCTTATATAAAACGTTATGGCTTCGACAAAAAACTGGTCTACCCTTCCCTGGAAAAACTGGTGGAAGCGGTACACCCGGAAGCGGTACTTGCTTTCAACGCGGTCTACGATCACCTCAAAACCGTTGAATTCTGTGCTCCTAGAGGTATACCGGTCATGGTGGAGAAACCATTGGCCGCCAACCTTCAACAGGCCAAAGCCATGCTCACCCTGGCTAAAAAACACCATATCCATTTACTGACCAACTATGAGACCACCTGGTACGGCAGCAACGAAAAAGCCTATGACCTGATTCATGCTGACAATAAAATCGGAGAAATCCGGAAACTGGTTTTTCATACAGGGCACCAGGGACCGGTGGAAATCGGATGCAAACCTGAATTCCTGGCCTGGCTTACCGATCCGGTACTCAATGGCGGAGGCGCGCTGATGGACTTCGGTTGTTACGGAGCCAACCTCAGCACCTGGTTGTTTAAAGGGAAAACACCGGAATCGGTCACGGCCGTAGCCCTGCAGATCAAACCAGATATTTATTCTAAAGTCGAGGACGAGGCCACCATTATTTTGAAATACGACAAAGCCCAGGTCATCATCCAGGCTTCGTGGAACTGGCCCTTTGGCCGGAAAGACATGGAAGTCTATGGACAGAACGGATATCTCTTTTGTAAAGACAATAGTCATTTAACGCTGAGGGAAGGCGAGAAAAAAGAAACCTTGCCTATTACCGCCACTGCACTGCCTGCCTCACGCAACGATCCTTTCGTTTATTTCAAAAACGTGATCCGGGGCGACATTAAAATGATTCCATCCGACCTTTCCTCCCCTGAAAACAACGAAATCGTCATGAAGATCCTGGAGGCAGCGAAAATGTCGATCAAGAGGGGGAGGACCATTAGGTGGAGTGAGATGTGAGCTTTGAGCTATCAGTATTCAGTAATTAGCTAGGAATCGGGAGAGCCTATGATAGAGAAGAAAAAAATAGTGGCCGATTGCAAGGTGCCCATTGCGGGTTGCGAGACGACATCCGGATTTCCTGCTTAAGCCCTAAAAAATACCTGGTTCTCTGGTCTCATGAGATGTATCTTCAAAGCCATAAAGGGTATATTACGCGGATTGGCAATCTGAATAAATTTTATTGGTAAGAGTTGGGAACTTGTCGATCTTTAGAAAAAAAACTTTGTTATGCGATTTCTGTTCCTCTATTTTTTGATTGGCATCGGGGTCCTTTCCGCTCAGACACTGAATAGAGTTCCGGTTTATGCCCTCGTCGGCGGCACCCTTATCGATGGTTTTGGCGGCAGGCCGGTGCACAACAGTGTAATAATTATCGAAGGCGAACGGATCAAGGCGGTCGGGCACCAGGGCAACCTCACCATACCTCCCGGTGCAGAGGTCATCAGTACCGAAGGCATGAGCGTACTGCCGGGGCTTTGGGATATGCATGTGCACCTGATGATCAACGGGCACAGCGATTATACGCATTGGGATAAAAAATACCTTCCCCTTGCGAAAGAGGTGATCATGCCTGCTTCGGCGCATCAACTGCTCCTGGCAGGCATCACCAGCGCACGAGACCTGGGTGGCCCGCTGGATGCCAGCCTCGACGTCCGGGACAGAATTAACAGCGGGGAAATACCCGGTCCAACCATGTATATGTCAGGCCCATTTCTGCAACACGAACCCTATCCGGGAACTTCTGAATTCCGCTGGGGAATCAAAGGGGTATCCGATGCACGGGCCAAGGTCCAGCAGCTTGCCAAAGCGGGGGTGGATTGCATTAAAATGATTGACCAGGACCAGATGACGATGGATGAAGTGAATGCCATCGTGGAGGAAGCGCATAAGCACCGGCTTCCGGTGGTTGCCCATTCCCACCGCCCTGAAGAAATCCGCCGCGGACTGAAAGCGGGTGTCGATTGTTTCGAACATACCGGCCTGGCCTCAGCGCCCTCCTATCCCGATGATATTTTGGACCTGCTTAAGGAGAGGACTGCGCAAATGGCCCTCGGGCCCATGTTCTGGACACCCACCGTGGAAGGATTGTACAACTACGAATATATGCGGGACAATCCGGAGGCCCTCGACAATACCTCCTGGCATCTTGGCCTGCCCGATTCCATCATCGAGGACATCCGGCAATCCATCCGATATCCGGGGCGTCTCTCCTATTTTCAGCTCAACCCCATACGCAGACCTACCCTGCAAACCAAAATCAATCAACTTAAAGATGCCGGTGTGGTCCTCCTGATAGGAACCGACAGCGGCATTCCCATGAAATTCCACAGCCAGAGCACCTGGAATGAACTCGATGTCTGGGTCAATAAATTTGGCCTCGATCCCATGTATGCCCTCCGCGCCGCCACCTACTGGCCTTCCGTGGCCATGAAGGTGGATGCCGACTTCGGCACCATCAGCGAAGGCAAATACGCGGATATCATCGCCGTCAAAGGGGATGTCCTCCGTCACATCGCTTTATTGCAAAACGTGAATTTGGTAATGAAAAAGGGGAGGAGGGTGAAGTAGGCATCAGGGATGAGGTATGAGGATG
>CAYOPD010000024.1:0-32053 GCA_964405735.1 uncultured Saprospiraceae bacterium
TTCCCGGGAGGAGCGCAGCTCCGACCTCACACACATCATTAAGGAGGATCGAAGCCCCGACCCCCGAGTTTCCGGGAAAAACATTAAATTAATAGCTCCAACTTACTGATATGAAATTCCACGTACTCCTTGTCTTCCTCGCCCTATTCAGCTGCTCCCAACCGGCAAACCCCTATCCTCCGACCATGGCAAAAGAAATCGAATCCGCCGACAAAGCCATGAGCGATCTGGCCGGCGAAATCGGCTTCAACAACGCCGTCCTGCAATATGCGGACTCCTCGATTGTGAAATTGAGCGAAGGTAAACCGCCCATACAGGGAATAACCGCCTTTTCCGATTCTTATGATCATGAAAAGGACATCAAAACCATATCCTGGATTCCATCCCACGCTGAAGTAGCCAAATCCGGGGAGCTCGGATACACCTGGGGTACCTGGACCCTGAATGCTCCCGACACGGTTTTATATGGAAAATATTTTACCGTATGGAAAAAGAACGCTGAGAATAAATGGAAGGTGGTACTTGACGGAGGAAACGGAACTAACCCACCCCCGAACTAGCCAACTGAAAAACTAGATAACCAGCCAACTTACTAACTATATTTTAAGAATATCCCGGAACTTCAGGCCACAATCAGAAACAGAAGAAACAAAAATCAAAAAAATTGCCAAAGCCATTGAACAAATGCAATCCCGCTGATGGTGTAATGAATTTTACCAAATTAGTTCCAAATGTATACTATCAGGATATTAATGACGGCTTAAAACTATTTATTGATTGTCTTGAATTTAAAATTGGACACCAGGAATTGAAGTCAGAGAATCCATTTTGTGTTATCGAAAAAGACGGGTTGCAAATTTATCTGTTTCAACATGAAGAACTTGCTCAGCAACATAATCCTGAATTTAGACTTCAAACGAATATCATAGATGAAGTATACAAAAAAGTAAGTTCATCACATCCGGAATATCTGCATCCCAATCTTAATAAAGTCACCCTCCGTCCCTGGGGAGCAAAAGAATTTGCCCTGCGGGATCACCAAGTATGTATCATCATTCAGCAATGGTGAATGCCAACAAAGTAGACAAAAGACGAAGGATAAAAAGGGGATGGCCTATTCCTGTTTCAGGCAAATAAGTACCGAAGAGACAAAAGACTTACTCCTCCCCCGCAATCACCGCCGCAAAATACTCCCTGTTCATCCTTGCGATATAATCCACCGAAATTTCCTTGGGGCATTCGGCCTCGCAGGCATAGGTATTGCTGCATTTGCCAAAACCTTCGATATCCATTTGGTTCACCATGTTTTTCACCCTGGTCTTCCGTTCAATCTGTCCCTGGGGAAGCAAGGCCAGGTGGGAGACCTTGGCCGCGGTAAACAACATGGCGGAGGCATTGGGGCAGGCTGCTACGCAGGCTCCGCAACCTATACAGGCAGCTGCATCAAAGGCCGCGCTGGCCTTGTCCCTTTCCACCGGAATAGCATTGCCATCCGGCGCCTGGCCCGTATTCACCGAAATAAATCCGCCGGCCTGGATGATCCGGTCAAAAGCAGAACGGTCCACCACCAGGTCCCTGATCACCGGAAAGGAATTGGCCCGGAAAGGTTCGACCACGATGGTATCCCCGTCCCGGAAATGACGCATATGAAGCTGGCAGGTCGTCGTACCTCCAAGGGGTCCGTGGGCCTGGCCATTGATCACCATGGAACAGGCTCCGCAAATCCCTTCCCGGCAATCGTGGTCAAAGGCAATAGGCTCCTTCTTTTCACTCAGCAATTCTTCATTGAGCACGTCAAACATCTCCAGGAAGGACATGTGTTCATTGGCATTCACGGAAAAGGTCTCAAATTTTCCTTTTGCCTGACTGTCGGCCTGTCTCCAGACTTTTAATGTTAGTTTCATAAAAACAATTTTCAGCGATCAGTTATCGGCTTTCAGTTATCAGCCATCAGCTATCAGCTTTCAGTTGTCAGCTATCAGCTTTCAGTTATCAGCTTTCAGCTTTCAGTTATCAGCGATCAGTTGTCAGCTTTCAGCTATTAGCTATCTGATGGCTGACTGCTGACTGCTGACTGCTGACCGCTGACTGCTGACTGCTGACCGCTACTTATAACTTCTCGATTTTAATTCCACATTTTCAAATTTCAGAGGTTCTTTGGTCAGTTCCATATTGCTGTCGTTCCAGGCCCAGGCGGATACATAGGCATACAGGTCGTCGCGGCGGAGGGCTTCTCCTTCACTGTCCTGGTATTCCTCCCGGAAATGCCCGCCACAACTTTCATTGCGGTCCAGGGCGTCCACGACGAGCATTTCGCCCAGTTCCATAAAATCGGCCACCCGGTTGGCTTTGTCCAGCTCGGGATTAAATTCGAGGGCCTTGCCCGGTACATAGACTTCTTTCCAGAAGGTGTCTCGAAGCTGGCGGATCTGAATCCGCGCCTGCTCCAGGCCTTCCCGGTTACGGGCCATGCCGCAATGGTCCCACATGATTTTGCCCAGTTGCCGGTGAAGGCTCTCCACGGATTGTTTACCCTGGACATTGAGAAGATGTTCAATACGGTCCCGAACATCCTTTTCCACCTGATCAAACTCCGGGCTGCCGGTATTAGTCGCTGGGGTGCGTATTTCTTTGGATAAAAAAGTCCCAATGGTATAAGGGATTACAAAATAGCCGTCCGCCAATCCCTGCATCAGGGCCGAAGCCCCCAACCGGTTGGCTCCGTGGTCGCTGAAATTACATTCGCCCAGGGCAAATAAACCCGGAATATTGGTCTCCAGGTTGTAATCCACCCACAGGCCGCCCATGGTATAATGGATGGCCGGATAGATCATCATGGGTGTTTTGTAAGGATCTTCACCGACTATTTTTTCATACATCTCAAACAGGTTGCCGTATTTTTCACTGATTACGGCTTCTCCCAGTTTGCGAATGGTGGCGGCATCGGGATTATGTATTCCTTTCACATTGGCCTGTGATTTTCCGAAACGTTCGATGGCAGCCGTGAAATCCAGGTAGACCGCAAGGCCGGTGGCATTGACCCCGCGGCCTTCGTCGCATACTTTTTTGGCCGCGCGGGAAGCCACGTCCCGTGGTACCAGGTTGGCGAAAGCGGGATACATCCGTTCCAGGTAATAGTCCCGGTCACCTTCGGGTATATCCGTGGCTTTTTTCTTTCTTTCCCTTATGGCAAGCACGTCGTCCATTTTCTTAGGAACCCATACCCTGCCGTCATTGCGGAGGGATTCCGACATCAGGGTCAGTTTGGACTGGTATTCACCGCTGACCGGAATGCAGGTGGGATGGATCTGGGTGAAACAGGGATTGGCCATCAGCGCTCCCCGTTTTACCGCTTTCCAGGCAGCGCTCACATTGGATCCCATGGCATTGGTGGAGAGGTAATAGACGTTGCCGTAACCACCGGTTGCCAGGATCACCGCATGGGCGCCGAACCGTTCCAGTTTGCCGGTAACCAGGTTGCGGACGATGATCCCCCTCGCCTTTCCATCGATGATCACGAGGTCCATCATTTCGTGGCGGTTGTACATCTTCACATTCCCAAGGGAAATCTGCCGCGAGAGGGCGCTGTAGGCACCCAGGAGCAGTTGTTGGCCGGTCTGCCCCCTTGCGTAAAAAGTACGGGAAACCTGCACACCTCCGAAGGAACGGTTTTCGAGTAGGCCACCATAATCACGGGCAAATGGCACTCCCTGGGCAACGCACTGGTCGATGATGTTGACACTGACCTCGGCCATGCGATGGACATTGGCCTCCCTGGCCCGGTAATCACCGCCTTTAATGGTGTCATAAAACAGACGGAAGATGCTGTCCCCGTCATTGGCATAATTTTTTGCCGCATTGATCCCTCCCTGTGCCGCGATACTATGCGCACGCCTCGGGCTGTCGTGGAAAGTAAAACATTTAACGCTATAACCAAGTTCTCCAAGGCTGGCCGCTGCGGAAGCGCCTGCCAGGCCTGTACCGACGACAATGACCTCCAGTCTCCTCTTATTCTGTGGAGCCACCAGGGGCACCGTTGACCTGAACCGGGTCCATTTTTCGGCGATGGGCCCGGGGGGGATTTTGGAATCCAATTCCATATATTTTTTATTTAGAGAAAAATTGTATAATCGGGATGATGGCAAAACCGGCTGAAATGAGGATGCAGAATGCGGTTCCGGTGTTTTTGATCCAGGGGGTGTATTTGGGGTGGTTCAGCCCCAGGGACTGGAAAGCACTCTGAAAGCCATGCTGCAGGTGGAAGCCCAGGAAAACCATGCCGGCTACATAAAAAAGTACGATCCACCACTGGTCGAAAGCCACGGCCACCCTGGAATAAAGATCATTGATCTGATCGTATCCCTTATAACTGACTTTTGCCAGCTCACCCCGCTTCATTTTAAACCAGAAATCCCCCATATGGACGATAAGGAAAAGAAGGATCACACTGCCCAGAAGGGCCATTTGTCTTGACGCGAAAGTCGTTTTGGAAGGATGTTTGTTTAAATAACCCGCTTTGCGGGCCGACCGGTTTTGGAAATAAAGGAGCAGGCCCTGAAAGGTATGCAACAAAATAAAAAAATAGGTGAAGTAACTGATGAGCTTGATCAGGGGGTTGTGGGTCATGAAGTAGGTATAGGTATTAAAAGCCTCTCCTCCGTCATTTTTCAACAACTGAAAATTGCCAGCCAGGTGGACCACCAGGAACAGACATAAAAACAAGCCGGTCAGGCTCATGATCAATTTCCGGCCCAGGGAAGATTTGAAAAAGGCAACAATCCAATTCATAAAATATCCGTCTATGGTACTGTATTCGGCTGGCAAAAATAACGAAGCCGTTTCCAGGACTTCGTAATCCTACCTGGGTTAAATATATTTAGAAACTGTCTAAACTAAAAACTATCCGGGCCATTGCTTTGTTTATGGTAGGATCCGGGCCCGTGTCCGGGAATATATTTTAAAACTACCTTTGTACCTGAATGAGCAGGAACTTATTTCAACAATTTATTGATTTTTTTCCACCGGTTGAACTCCCGGTCACCCTTACTCTGGACGGACACCGGGACTTTGAAGAAGTGAATGACCTGCTTCCCGGGGAACTGGCCGCCGCCTTTATTTCCAATGAAGAAGAGATGCCGGGGGAAGAATTCACGGAATACCTGCCCTGCTTCCGCTTGCCGGGGGACAAAGAATTTATTTCCCTGGTTTATTGGAAAGCGACCCTGCTGCGCCATGATTTTATCATTGCCACCTATACCAAATCAGGCATCCCGATTTCCAGGCAGGTGATTGCAGGAACCTCCAGCGACGGGAAAACCATTGTAAAAAAAGTAGCCACCCTTCAACCCGACGGCAGTATTGATGTCATCGCTTCGCAGCAGGCTGCGGACGATCTACACTTCGATCCCAGTCAGACTCACGAACTGAATTACGAGTTGATGCCGAACGGCTTTATCGCATTATTAAATGAAAACCAATAACGAAAAAAGAAATCCGGGCAAGAAGCACCACTTTGACGCCCTCAAAGAATTAGTAGCCGGTTATCTTAAAAAAAATCCCAGAAAATCATACTCCGCCCGTCAACTGGGCAAAGCCGTCCAGGCCGGAAATGACAAGGACGAAGTAGACCAGGTGCTGAAAAGGCTGATCCAAACCCGGCGGGTTACCGAAGTAAGCAAAGGCCAGTTCCAATATGGACAGGGATCGGGCAACCGGTCCTCCAGGGGCAAGGCCTCCACCGGAAGTGATATTGCCATCGAAGGGCGGGTGGAAGTTATCCGCAGCGGGTCCGCCTACCTCATTTCTGATCAGAGTGCACAGGATGTGTATATCCCTGCCAAAAACCTCCAGGGAGCCATACATGGCGACATTGTAAAAGTTCAGGTGCTGGGAGGCCGCAAAAACAGGCCTGAGGGCAAGGTGGTCCAGATCCTCAAAAGGGAGACGCATTATTTTGTAGGAACCTTCCATCACCGCCGCAACATGCATATCGTCTACCCGGACAGTGAAAACCATCGGTTGGAAATCCATGTAAAAAACCAGGACAGCATGGATGCCCGCGATGGGGACAAAGTCATTGTCAGCATCCTGGCATGGAGGGATGACGCGCACCGGTTTCCAACCGGGAAGGTCACCCAGATCCTCAGCGCTGATGCACTGATCGACAATGAGATGATGGCCACCCTGATCAACCATGGCTTCCCGCTGATCTTCAGTGACGAAGCCCTTGATATTGCCCATAAAGCCGCGGCAGGGATGCAGGATGGACTGGCCTGGCCCGATCGGAGAGACTTTCGCCAGGTGACCACCTTCACGATCGATCCACTGACGGCCAAAGACTTTGACGATGCCATTTCATTCAACCGTTTGGACAACGGCCATCTTGAAATAGGCATTCATATCGCCGATGCATCGCATTACCTGGAAGAAGGGACCGTTCTGGACAAAGAAGCTTATGCCAAAAGCACCTCGGTCTATCTCGTTGACCGGGCCCTGCCCATGCTGCCTGAAGTATTGTCCTCGGAGGTCTGCTCCCTGAACCCCCTCTGCGACCGGCTCACCTTTTCTGTGGTCTTTACCCTCGATCCCTCCAACTATAAAGTCTTGGGCACCTGGATCGGTAAGTCAGTCATCCACTCCAACCACCGGTTTGTCTACGAAGACGCTCAGGAGGTGCTGGACCAGGGCAACGGGATCTTCCATGAAGAACTGAATATTCTGAATAAAATAGCCATTCACCTCAGGAAAAAAAGATTTGCTGAAGGCAGCATCGGTTTTGAGTCCCCTGAATACCGCTTTGACCTCGATCCGGTCAGCGGCAAACCGATTTCGGTCCGCGAAAAAACCCGGATCGACACCCATATGCTGGTCGAGGAATACATGCTGATGGCCAATCGGGCCGTGGCAGAGTTTATTCACCATAAAGAAAAAAACCAGGACATCATACCCTTTGTGTACCGCGTGCACGATCTGCCTGACCTGGATAAACTGGCAGACCTTTCCTTATTTGCCAAGGAGATGGGTTTTGAACTCAGGATGAACACCCCGAAGGAAATTACCCGCTCGCTCAACGCGCTCTATGAAGCCAGCGCTACCAATGAATCCCTGAAAATCCTGCAACCCCTCGCCATACGAACCATGGCTAAAGCCGAATATTCCACCAACAACATCGGCCACTATGGGCTTGCTTTTGATTTGTACAGTCACTTCACTTCACCGATACGGAGGTATTCCGATATCCTGGCCCACCGCATTCTTTTTAAAAACCTCAACCAAACCTTCCGGGTTGACAAAAAAAGGCTGGAAGAACAATGCAAATACATATCAAACCAGGAGCGTAAAGCCATGGAAGCGGAACGCGACTCGGTGAAATTTTTCCAGTTGCTCTACATCGCCGATCATGTGGGACAGGAATTTACCGGTAAGATTTCAGGCCTTATTGAACGGGGCATATTTACTGAACTGGACGAAAATCATGTGGAAGGGTTTATTGCCTTTGAAGAAATGGATGAACCTTTTGTGCTTGCTGCAAGCCGGCTGAAAGTCATGGGGCGCAGGAGCGGGATCACCCTTTCCATGGGAGACCGTATACGTGTAAAGATTGAATCGGCAGAGTTATCGTCTAAAAGGGTGCAGATGTCGTTTGTAGGTAAGGTGAGTCAGTAATCCGTAGTCCGTGGTCCGTGGTCAGCAAATCGTGATTACTGAATCACAATTCGTAATTACCTTGTGGCGACCATGTTGCTCTCCATAATTCCTCTTAAAAACGATGCGGCCACTTTTGGGGTGCTGATTTCCGTACTGGCCCTGATTTTTTATACCACCAAAAGCCAAAGGCCTTTCTGGAAGAAGTTTTACACTTATGTTCCTGCGCTGTTGTTGTGTTATTTTATCCCTGCACTGCTGAACTGGCCCCTGGGCATCATCTCCAATGAAAATTCAAAACTCTATCCGTTTGTTTCCCGTTACCTGTTGCCGGCGAGCTTGTTGATGTTTTGCATCAGCCTGGACCTGAAGGCCATCGCCCGGTTGGGGCCCAAAGCCCTGATTGTATTCCTGGCGGGGACCGCGGGGGTCATGGTCGGCGGACCTTTGGCCTTCCTGATCATGGTCAAGTTTTTCCCCGGATTCCTCCCTGCTCCGCCATCCGAGCTCTGGGCGGGTTTGGCCACCATCGGAGGAAGCTGGATTGGCGGAGGTGCCAACCAGACCGCGGTCAAAGAGATTTTCAAGGTGCCCGATTCGTTGTTTGGAACGGTGGTGGTGGTGGATATTGCCGTTGCCAGTATCTGGATGGCCGTATTATTGTACGGGGCAGGCATTCATCACAAGATCAACCGATGGCTGCGGGCCGATTATTCTCAAATCGATGCTCTGAGGATAAAAATGGAGGCATTCAGTGCAAGCGTCGAACGTAAACCGGACCTGACCATGTTGATGATCCTGATGGGAATAACCTTTGCGGGCGTCGGACTTGCGCACGGGCTCACGGATGGCATCATTCCTTTTATGAACGAGCGACAGGAATGGCTGGACCGGTATAAACTCGGGGCCATCAACTCCGCTTTTTTCTGGATCGTGGTTTTGTCCACGTCGATCGGCATTGCACTTTCTTTTACCCCTGCCAGGAAACTGGAAGGTGTCGGGGCTTCGACCTGGGCCTCTGTCTTTCTTTACCTGCTGGTGGCGACCATTGGCATGCAGATGAACCTGGGTGAAGTGGCCCAAAACCTTGGACTGATTACCATCGGAATCTTGTGGATGATCTTTCATGTAGCGGTCATTCTCCTGGTAGCCCGAATGTTACGCGCCCCGTTTTTTTATGTGGCTGTGGGAAGCATGGCCAATATCGGAGGGGCTGCTTCCGCTCCGGTTGTAGCGGCGGCATTTGGTCCCGGATTGGCCCCGGTGGGGGTATTACTGGCCGTTCTGGGTTATGCTATCGGCACCTACGGGGGCTTGGTAGTGGCTTACCTGATGCAGGGTATTGCCGGATAAATCCTGTCCTGCTTTAGGGATAGATTCCTGTAAAACAATAAGATATCCCTGAAAAAGGGCCATTTGAAGCCCTTGATTGCCATAAAATCCGTACCTTTGCCATCCGAAAAAGAATAAGTTCATCGTTTTCGCATCTATATGGAGAAAAAAAGAATCCTCTTTGTCACCCAGGAAATGAAACCTTATACGGAACTGGGAGAAATGTCAGACATCGTCAATCAGATTACCCAGTATGTTTCAGCAAATGGATATGAAATCCGGGTCCTGATGCCCAGGTTCGGTACCATCAATGAAAGAAGGCACCGCCTGCATGAAGTGGTGCGCCTGTCCGGGATGAACATCATCGTCGACGATGACGATTTTCCCCTCATCATCAAGGTGGCGTCCCTTCCGGGTTCACGCATGCAGGTCTATTTTCTGGACAATGAGGAATTTTTTAAACGCAAATATATTTTTAAAGACGCGGCAGAAGCCCAGTTTGACGATAACCTGGACCGGATGGTTTTTTACAGCAAAGGATCGATCGAAACCGTTAAAAAATTCGGCTGGGTACCGGACATCATCCATTGCCACGGCTGGATGACTTCACTCATCCCCCTGTACCTGCGCACAACCTATAAGGACGAACCGATTTTCCGGAACGCCAAGATCGTTTATTCGGTGTACCATGACAGCCTCGACATGCCTTTTGATAAAAAATTCATCACCAAGGCTTCCATCAACAACCTGGATCCTAAAAAACTGGATGATTATTATTCCGGCAAACACTACCGCCTGCACCAGGGTGCAATGAAATACGCCGATGCACTGATTTCGGGCAGCGAAAAGCTGGATAAAGATGTTTTAACTGCAAAAAAATCGCTTGGCAAAAAACCACAACTGGATTACCTGCCGGAAGAAGGACGCAACCAAACCTATCTTCATTTCTACGAAACCCTGCTCAAATAATTTCTCCGCGGGAGAGAAGCCTTCAGAATGAGAAATCTAAAAATTTCCCTGTTCGCCCTATTTACCGGCCTGCTATTATTCAGATGCAACGACCCGGCCATCCTGGGATCCGACCTGCTCAAAGAAGATGAGATCGACCTGAATTATGTCGACACTTTCCGGCTGACGGCAAAGACCCTGCTGGATACGGGTGTAATCACCTTTGACCGGTCCATCTCGATTTCTTTCAACCAGCTTCCCATGGGCCGTTTTGACGACCCCGTCTTTGGCACCGTGGAAGCGAGGATCTATGCCCAATTTTTAAAATCCTTTTTTGAGGACAGGCCGGATTTTAAAAATGCGACCCTGGATTCCGCCATGGTCTACCTGGCGCTCGATACCCTCACTGTCCCGTATGGCAAGGAGGCCGACCAAAAACACAACCTGGAGGTTTATCCCATGCTCGAGTCCATATCGAACAGCAGGCGTTACCGTTCCGGCAGCTACAGTTTTAATCACGATCCCATGACCTCAGGAAGACTGAATGACTATTTTCCGGAGCCGAAAAAAAAGACCCTGGTCCTCGAACCGGAAGACACCTTTATTTACGATCCGAATGTGGCTTTCCGCTTGGACGAAGCCTATGGCCAATACATCATGGGACTGGACTCCCTTTGGTACAACAGCGACTCAATTTTCCTCGCCAATGTGCACGGCCTCATGTTCACGCAATCCAACGCCAACCAGCGCATGGTCCATTATTGGATGAATTCGAACTATTCCCGTTTGCAGATTTTTTATAAGGTCGGTACCCAGGCCAAAGTTTACCGTTTCCCCTTTCAGGCCGGCCCCAGGATCCCTTTCTGGTTGCATGAATACAGCTCCATCATACAGGAGGCCCTGGCCACCCCGGAACTGGGAAATCAAATGATATTCCTTCAATCCCTTTCCGGCTTAAAAGCGAAAATAGAGTTTCCAACCCTTAAACTTCCGCCCGGTGTAATCATTAATAAGGCTGAATTGGAAGTAACCGCCTTAACTTTGCCCGGCGATGACCCCGCGGTTTTTACACCACCCGGACAGCTTGGCCTCCTGCGTTATGATGATGCAGGCAATGAAGTATTCATTTCCGACCAGGGCGCTCTGGATGATTTTACCCTGCTGGGCGGTGCGCTCATAAAAAAAACCGTGGATGGGGTCAGCCTCAACACCTACACCATGAATATTTCCAACCACATCCAGGAAATCGTCCTTGGAAAACAAAAGCCCGAAGTCTACCTGGCTATTTTTCCCAGATCGGAAAAATTGTCCAGGGTTGTCCTGGGAGGACCAAAACATCCCCAGTATCCCATGAAACTGCGCATCAGTTATACCACCCAATAATTTTTAAAAGGCATGAATTACAATTCAAATCGTTCCTTTCTGCTCTATCCTGAATATGGACGCAACGTCCAGGAAATGATCCGTTCCATCCGGCATGAAGAAGATCCCCGCAAAAGGCAGTCCATGGCCAACGCCATTGTAAGCCTGATGGGCCATCTCGCACCCGGCCCGAAAAACGGCAGCGACATTCGTCCAAAACTCTGGAAACATTTTTTTGCCATAGCCGAATATCAAATCGATGTCGTATCCTTTGAAGGCATCCGCTACGAAGCGGAAGAGAGTAACATCAGGCCGGTACCGGTGGCCTATCCCCCGACCTGCGAAACTTACCGTCATTATGGCAATCACGTACGTAAACTGATTGAAAAAGCCAGCCAGATGGAGGACGGTCCTAAAAAAAGCTACCTGATTTCCCTCATCGGTTCCTATATGAAAATGGCTTATAAAACCTGGAACAAAGACCATTTTGTAAGTGATGAAGGCATTCTCAAAGACCTCAAAGCCCTGAGTAGAGGCAAAGTGCATATCGAAGATGAAACCTCCCTCGATGTCCTGAGCCGGAGGACCAAAGGAGGACCCCAAAGCCTCCAGCCCGCCAGTTCCGAAAACCGTCCGGTCAAAGCCAGCAAATTCAGGCACAACAGGAACCGGAGATTCAACGACAGGCACGGTCGCAATAATCAGCAGCAGAGGAGGAGCAGGTAGTCAGCACAGAGTCAGTGGTCAGTCCGGCACTCCCAAGTCATCCCGCAGCATGGGGCGCTGCCTATTCCTTTTCATATTACAACTATTTTTAATACATTTGAGCCCAATTGAATTCAGGCCATGATTACAGATGCTTTTGAGGTACAGGGCAATTGCCAACTGAAAGGGACACTGGTTCCCCAGGGGGCTAAAAATGAAGCTTTACAGATTTTATGTGCCGTCCTGCTCACCCGTGAAAAGGTGACGGTGTCCAACATACCGGGTATCCTGGATGTGACCCGGTTGATTGAATTGCTGGGCGGCCTGGGCGTCAAGGTGGAAAAACTGGCCGAAGGGACTTATGCATTTACTGCCCTGGACATTGACCGTGAATATATGGCCAGCGATGAATTTGACAAAAAAGCCAAGGCCATCCGTGGGTCGGTCATGCTCATCGGCCCCCTGCTTGCCCGGCTCGGAAAAATGTATCTGCCTAAACCCGGGGGGGACAAAATCGGCCGGCGCAGGCTGGACACCCATTTTGAAGGGTTGAACCACCTCGGGGCCAAAGTGGAATACGATCCGGTCAAAGCCCAGTATTTTATCGAAGCGCAAAACCTGAAAGGGGCCTATATCCATATGGAAGAAATTTCCGTGACCGGTACGGCCAATGTGGTCATGGCCGCCGTGCTGGCCGAAGGCACCACGACGGTGTACAATGCCGCCTGCGAGCCTTATGTACAGCAATTGTGCAGGATGCTGGCCCGGATGGGTGCCCGCATTGAAGGGATCGGTTCAAACCTTTTGACCATCACCGGGGTATCTTCCTTAAAAGGCACGGAACACCGGATGCTGCCGGACATGATTGAAGTAGGCAGTTTTATTGGCCTGGCTGCCATGACCCGATCTGAAATCACCATCCAGCAGGCTGGAATCCAAAATTTGGGCATCATCCCCGACGTATTCCGCAAAATGGGTGTCACCCTGGTTGAAAAAGGGGATGACCTCTTTATTCCTGCACAGGACGAATATGAGATCACCACCTTTATGGATGGGTCCATACTTACGATCTATGACTCACCCTGGCCGGGCTTCACTCCAGACCTCATGAGTGTGATCCTGGTGCTGGCGATCCAGTGCAAAGGATCGGTACTGGTCCACCAGAAAATGTTTGAGAGCCGTTTGTTTTTTGTGGATAAACTCATTGAAATGGGCGCCCAGATCATTCTCTGCGATCCGCACCGGGCTACGGTAATCGGATTGAACCGTAAACATTTTCTGCGCGGCATCGAGATGAGTTCACCGGACATCCGCGCGGGCGTGGCCCTTTTACTGGCTGCCCTGAGTGCCAAAGGCACGAGCCTGATCCACAATGTAAACCAGATCGACCGCGGTTATCAGAACATCGACGGCAGGTTAAACGCCATCGGAGCCCGCATCCGCAGGTTATAATTTGCGGTTGATGGTGAAATCAATAAGGGCGGCGAGGCTGGCCCTGGCCATGGAATCCGGAAAAGTCAACAGTTCATTTTTTGCCTTATTGGCATATTCCTGCATAATCCGGGTGCTGTACTCCAATCCCCCGTTGGACCGCACGGCTTCGATCACTTCCTTCACTTTTCTCCGGTCATCGCTGTGATTGCGCATCGTATCCATGATTTCCCGTTTGAGGCCCCGGCCGGCATTTTGAAGCGTATAGATCAGGGGCAGGGTCATCTTTTTTTCCTTAATGTCGATACCGGTAGGCTTGCCGATGGCAGCTTCACCGTAATCAAACAGGTCATCCTTGATCTGAAAAGCCATGCCGATCCACTCCCCGATCTGTTTAACGCGGGCAATGACGGCCGGGTCCTTAGTGACTGAAGCCACACCGGCCGCGCAACTGGCTGCAATCAGGGATGCGGTTTTTTGCCGGATGATGTCGTAATACACCTGCTCCGTGATATCCAGCTTCCTGGCTTTTTCGATTTGCAGGAGTTCTCCTTCACTCAGTTCCTTGATGGCATGGTTGAGGATGGACAGGATTTCATATTGTTTTTCCTGAATCGAAATGTCAAGGCCTTTGGCGAAAAGGTAATCGCCGACCAAAACCGCGATCTTGTTTTTCCAGAGGGCGTTGATGGAGAAAAATCCCCTCCTTTGCATGGAGTCATCGACGACGTCATCGTGCACCAGGGTGGCGGTATGGATGATCTCCACCAATGCCGCAGCGGTATAGGTTGCGGGCTGAATTTCGTCCACCAGGTTTGCACTGAAGAAGACAAACATCGGCCGGATTTGTTTACCCTTCCGCTTGACGATATAATAGGTAATCCGGTCAAGAAGGGACACCTGGCTTTTCATGGCATTGCGGAAATAAACCTCAAATTGACCTAATTCTTTTTCAATCGGTCGTTGAATTGCCAGGAGATCCTTTTCCATAATTTCACCTCGCGCACAAGATACCAATATTGTTGCTTGACCCGTTTATACCCTATGTTTTTTGTTGACCTGCCGGACGGGCAAGGGGACAATTCTGGTTCGGGGAAAAGACCAAGTACGTGGTTATTGTTTTAATTTTGTGCACTTCATGCTGTCCCTGTTCAGGAAAAATGGTTTTATAAACAGTCTGCTGCTGCTGGGTTATGCCATTGTGTTGCAGATCATCCCCGCTGCCGTGGGACAAGGCAGGACATTTCCCTCGGATATCGTCCACCCTGCTTTTCTGGCCTCCGTGCTTCATATCCTGATGTTGTTTATTCAGGCCATTTTCCTCAACCGAATGGTCATTGAAAACAGGCTGCACCGGGACATTATGCTCTATCCGGGTGTGTTTTTTATCCTTTACAGTTCCATCCTGCCCGAATTCTGGTCTTTTTCCCATATCCACCTGGCCAATTTTATGGTGATCTGGGCACTCCATGAACTCTTCCAGATTTATAAAACATCCAATCCGGCCGTCGAAATTTTTAATGCCTCCTTCCTGATTGGTATTGCATCCATCCTCTGCCCTCCAGCCATCCTCTACCTCTTCCTGATATTCATCGGGGTGAACAACCTAAAAAAAATGGAGTTCGTACACCCGCTCCAGATCCTGATCGGAGGCGCCTTGCCCTGGTTTTTATGGTTTACCTGGCAATTCTGGAGGGGTCATGGCCTGGAGGTATATTCTTCCTTCGGAAACCACATGGGATTGAACCTGTCCGAGATTGGCACCGGCACCGCGGATATCCTCAAGGCAGGCTTATTCATTTTCCTGTTGATCCTTTCCATCCTGCTGTATAATGAATTCAGGAAGAAAAAACACATCCAGGCACAGAAAAAAATGGACATCCTCTATTTTGCGCTTTTTCATGCCGTCCTGGTTGGCTTATTTCATCAGCCATTTAACTGGAACGTTTTGCTTTTTGGAGCTCCTATGCTGGGCATTTTTATTGGCCTTGCCATATCCTACCTGAAAAACCAAACCCTCGCTGAAACCATTCACATTATCCTCTTTATCGGGGTCATCCTTTTCCAGCTGTTTTATTTTGTAACTTTGGCCTGATATGCATGACCTCACATTCGGCGTTGTCGTCTTCCCGGGATCCAATTGTGATGATGATCTCGTCCATGTCGTCGGGGAAGTCTGCAAGGTGCATACCATCAAGATCTGGCACAAGGACCACGTACTCCCGGACCTGGATGGAGTGCTATTGCCCGGTGGTTTTTCCTATGGCGATTACCTGAGATCCGGGGCGATCGCACGTTATGCCAACATCATGCCTGCCATCAGGGATTTTGCCGGTCAGGGCGGCTTCGTCTGGGGGATCTGCAACGGTTTTCAAATCCTCTGTGAAGCTGGACTTCTGCCCGGAGTGCTCCTGGCCAACCGCGACCAGCAATTTATCAGCGACAACGTTCACCTAAGGGTTCAGACCTCAAATTCCATGATCACCTCGACCCTTCCAAAGGGAGCCGTGCTGAGCATGCCCATCGCTCATGCGGACGGACGTTATTATGCAGAACAGGAGGTCCTGGACCGCATGATCACCAATGACCAGATCCTTTTTAAATATTGTGATTCGGAAGGAACCGTCAGCGAAGCCGCCAATGTGAATGGTTCCTTGTTGAATATCGCCGGCATCTGCAACACCGGTCGGAATGTGTACGGCATGATGCCACATCCCGAGCGGGCTTCAGAATCCATCCTGGGCAATGAAGACGGCCTGGCCCTTTTCCGTTCAATGATCCAGAACCTGGTGGCTTCAATTCCTGTGGCCGGGAGTTAATTATTTCTTAATCGGAAATGGACCGGCTGGACAAGTCTTAATTTCGCATAAAATATTGAATATGACTGTCCTGATCCTCTTGAGCCTTTTGTTTACGACCGGCAAAGCTCCAGTAACCTGGAGCCATTCCGTAGTGAAGGCGGGAACCCAGGAATACAACATCATTTTCACGGCGACCATCGAGGATGGCTGGAACATATACTCCCAGTACCTTGCCAGCGATGAAGGGCCCGTAAAGACCTCCATAACCTTCCAACCCGGCTCCCATTTCGCCCTGGTTGGTAAAAACGAGGAAGCGGGCACCATCAAAAAAGGCCACGACGAAATGTTTGACATGGAGGTCATCAAAATCAGTAAAAAAGGCACCTTTACCCAAAAAGTCAAAATCTTCGATACCACAAAGCCCATTACCGGGGTCATCGAGTATATGTGTTGCAACGATTTGCAGTGCCTTCCTCCCAAAGAAGTGCCTTTTACGATTGATCTGACTTCGGCAAAATAAGATACATGGTCCTTTTGTTTACCTTCCTCTGGAGTTTTTTGCAAATTGGCATTGGAGACTCCAAACCCGTCCAATGGTCGCACCGCATCGAAAAGCTTGACTCCTCCCGGTACCAGTTGATCTTCGAATTGAAAGTCATCAAGGGATGGGGAACCTATAGCCAATACCAGGAAAGCCCTGAAACGGCAGTCAAACCGATTGAATTCCATTATGAAGATTCTTCGTCCCTCCGCTTTCTTGGAAAAAATGAGGAATCGGGCCATATCAAAAAAGGATTCGATAAGGTATTTGAGGAAGAAGTGGTCAAAATCACCGAAGAAGCCCGGTTTGTCCAGATGGTTGAGATTATACATCCGGGTCAGGCCATCACCGGCTATGTGGATGGGATCGTTTGTGACGATGTGCAGTGCATTCCGTTTGATTATGAATATTCATTCACCGTTCCGGGCATGAGCCTCGCGGCCGATAAAAATGTACCGGCTTCTGATTCGGAAAAAAAAGTACTTGACCAGGCCGTCAGCAGCCTGCAATCCAGTTACAGCAGCGTCACCAGCGGTTGTGCCACCGAAGAAAGAAAAATTGATGTCTCCCTGTTTTTGACTTTTATTTTCGGATTTCTGGGAGGGCTGCTTGCTCTGCTTACCCCCTGTGTTTTCCCCCTGTTGCCGCTGACCGTCAGTTTTTTTACCAAAAGCAGCCATAACCGGGCAACGGGCATACGCAACGGGATTCTTTATGGATTGGCCATCATAATGATTTATGTGGCGCTCGGCCTGCTGATTACTTCCCTATTCGGTGAAACCGCCCTCAATGACCTTTCGACCAACTGGCTGGCCAACCTGTTGTTCTTCATCATCTTTGTGGTCTTTGCTTTTTCGTTTTTCGGTTATTACGAGATCACGCTGCCCAGCAGCTGGAGCACCAAGACGGATGCTCTTGGCCGAAGCGGTAACCTGCTTGGCATCTTTTTTATGGCTTTCACCCTGGCCATTGTATCTTTTTCCTGCACCGGTCCCATCATTGGCACCGCCCTGGTTTCATCTGCTACCAGCAAAGTCGGGCCTGCCGTCGTCATGTTTGGATTTTCACTGGCCCTGGCTCTGCCCTTTGGACTATTTGCCGCTTTTCCTGCCTGGTTGCAATCCCTGCCCCGCTCAGGCAGCTGGATGAACAGCGTGAAAGTGGTCCTTGGCTTCCTGGAACTGGCCCTGGCCTTAAAATTCCTATCGGTTTCGGACATGACCTCACACTGGGGAATCCTTAAATATGAAGTTTTTATGGGCCTGTGGATCCTCATTTTTGCGGCCATGACCGCCTATCTGATGGGCTGGTTCCGTTTCCCCCATGACAGCCCATTGAAAAAAAGAAGCACCCTGAGAACGGCCTTTGCCGCCTTGTCAGCCGTCTGGACCCTCTACCTGGCTACCGGTTTTCTTTTTAATGAAAAAACAAAGACCTATCAGTCGCTTTCCCTGCTCAGCGGACTTGCTCCTCCCGCCTATTATAATTATTTTAATCCCCTTCCCGAAGTCAACCCGGAACTGAAGGCACGCTTCGTTTCCTTTTCCAAATGCGCCAACAACCTCGATTGTTTTAAAGATTACCAGGAGGGTCTGGCTTATGCCAAAGAAGTTCAAAAGCCCGTTTTATTGGATTTTACGGGTTATGGTTGTGTCAACTGCCGTAAAACGGAAGAGCACATCTGGGTCAAGGATGAAATCTGGAGCAGGCTTGCTGGTGATTTTATCCTGGTCTCTTTGTATTGTGATGATGAGACTCCCCTGAATGAAGTGATTTATTCAAAAAGCCGGGATAAAAAGATCCGAAACGTAGGCAACAAATGGGAAGATTTTCAGATTGTAAATTTCCAGCAGAATTCCCAACCGCTTTACGTGCCGGTGGATCCCAACGATCAACAGGTGCTCATTCCGGCCAGGGGCTATCGCAGCAGCATAAAGGGCTATCAGCAATTCCTCGATTGTGCTTACGAAGCGTTCAAATCCAAACAGGCGGGATTGCTTGGGAACCGCTGATTTATTTTGGCACTTCTATCTGATAGGTTTTTTTCAGTTTGTTGGTAAGGCTGGACGTCCGGAGCCAGGGGTTCATTAATTTCAGCATCCGGTAAGTAGTCCCATGTTGCCTTGCCCATTCCCCGAGGTTGGCAATTGGGGTGTTCACTTCGATTTTTCGGGTCCCGTTGCGATTGTATTTTTCCTCCGGCTGTATAAAAAAACCATAGTCATCCGGATGTTCCATGATATCCTTCATGGCCAGGAGCCTGAAAACATAACGGGAGGACTCATCATTGATATTGAGATCGTAATAAGATGCTTCGCCCTGGCGTCCAAGTTCTTTGGAAAGGTTGCCTTCCCCTGCATTGTATGCGGCCGCGGCCAGGGTCCAGGTGCCAAAGCGCTGCTTGTATCTCAGGATATGGCGGCAGGCTGCTTCGGTTGCTTTCTCAAAATGATATCTTTCGTCCACCTCCTCATTCACCTCCAGGTCATACGATTCGGCCACGGGTTTCATAAATTGCCAGATGCCCTTGGCTCCTGCCGGAGACGTTTCATTGCGCAGGGAGGTTTCGATTACCGGGATGTATTTAAAATCATCCGGGATCCGGTATTTGGCAAGCACTTCCTCAATGACCGGAAAATACCGCTGAGCGGCTTTGATGCAAAGGATGGAATTGGAATGCCAGTAGGTATTGACCAGCAATTCCCGGTCCAGCCGCTCACGAACATCGAAATTCTGTATGGGAACGATTTCTCCGCCAAAAGTATATTTCTCACGGATGGGAACGGCATGGATCGCCTGTGGTATTTTTAATTCCTTTTCTTCCCTGTTGTTTTCGGCTCCACCTTTTTCCGGTTTCACATAAGAAGTAAACAGCAGTCCCGACAACAAACCGGCCAGCACAAAAGAATACAGGTTAATCAGTTTTTTCATACCCTATGGATTATGGATGAATGGTGAAATAGAAACAGTCCCTGAAAAACCTCTTGTTTATTCAGGTCAAAGCAAGACAAATTTAAACCAGAATAACCAGTAAATTAAAATTTAACAGGCTTCACACTACCCGGGGTCTTTTGAAGATCGGAACGGTGCTGCAGGGTTCCCCATACATTATACTTTGAGCCAGGGGTTGCAGCTGACTTGCAATGGCCAGATAAGCCGATGCTGGAAGTTCTTTGTCGCTGCATCCTTTAATGACCACCCGCTTGCCGCGCAGGTACTCCCAGTCTTTTTGTTTTATCCGGTCAAGAAGGACTTGTTCAAGTACAGCCTGTTCGTTGCCATGGCAGATGGATTTGGCTACCGGTGCGGCATAAGCGGCGACCAGCATATAGGCCCACATCGGGATGACGGCATCGGTACTGCAATGCACCGCCAGGATCTTGTCCTGGTATAAAGTCCAGTCCGTGGACTTTAATGCTTCACGAAAATCTTTTTCCTTAAGAATAAGGCCCTGAAACAAATAATCTTTCAGATCAAAGGGAACCACCGCTGCATCCCGGATCATATCATCCAGGGCTATGGTCTGAAGGTCACTTTCGGCTACGCGGTTGACTAATGTGGTTTCTGTGTTCATTCGCTGTTTTTATTGGCCGACAAATCCTGTTCCAGGTCCATGACCATGCGTTCAATAGGAATCTCTTCCCCTACCTCATTGAATCCATGGTCAAATTCCTTAAGCGTCGGTAATTGATCAATGCTTTTGAGGCCGAAATAGTTCATAAACTTTTCACTCGTCACATACAGGATGGGTTTCCCCGGACCCTCGGCCCGGCCTTCTATGGCGATCAGTTCTTTCTCCAGGAGTTTCTGGATGGTATGGTCGCAATTTACGCCGCGGATACGCTCGATCTCAGGTTTAGAAACAGGTTGTTTATACGCAATGATGGCCAGGGTCTCCAATGCGGTGCGGCTAAGGCGTTTCTGGCTCATCTGGTTGAGGAAAGTCCTGACAATCGGATGATAGGCCGCTTTGGTCAAAAACTGAAACCCTTCCGCGATTTCATTAAGTTCGAAGGCGAAATCATCGGAGGCGTATTTCGATTTTATTTTTTCAAGGCATTCCAGCACCAGGGTTGGTTCTATTTTTTCTTTGTGATAGGCTTCCAGGCAGGCGATCAGATCTTCCGTTTTGAGGGGCTCGGAAGAGATGAATATGAGGCTTTCTATCTGAAGTTCAAGTAATTCCACTGAGGAGGTTTTTAAAAGCTCAAAATTAACCTAATTTCACTTCATCGGCATATTTTACAGGCATGAAGCTCCTCGTAACAGACATAGGAAATTCAGATACCGTATTTGGAATCTGGCATCCCGGAGAGAATGCCCCCCTGGTATTCCGGCTCGAAACCGCTTCTCTAATCAATGACCCTTCGCTTTTGGCCCAATTCCTGCAGAAGGTCCTCGGCGGCTTTCAATTGCCGCAACAGGTGATTGTGAGCAGTGTGGTGCCCGCGGCGACCCAACAGGTCACCAGGGCGCTGGGAGCCTGGAGCAAACGGGAAATCAAACTGCTGGAAAAAAGCCAGTTCGGAAAACTGCCCCTTGCAATCTTAAAGCCTGATGAAATAGGAACCGACCTGGTTGCCAATGCCCTCGCTGCCCACGCCTTATCCAAGGGGCCAAGCATCGTAGTTGATTTTGGCACCGCCCTCAGTTTTACCACCGTTGATTCCAACGGTGCCATCCTGGGAGTAAGCATTGCCCCGGGCCTTCTCACTGCCCTTCAGGCGCTCACCACCCATACTGCCCAATTGCGAAGCGTTCCTCTTCAGATGCCTCATTCGGCTTTGGGTAAAAACACGGAAGAAGCGATCCAGACGGGAATTCTGTATGGATACGACGGCCTGGTCAGGGGTATCGTCAAAGCCCAGGAAAAAGAACTGGGACTCGATTTGTTTTTGATCGCGACCGGTGGGCTGAGCAAAAGCATCCATACCCTGCAAGACCGCGTGAACCTCTATGCTCCCAACCTGACCCTGGAGGGACTTAAAATTGCGGGACAGTATTTATAATCAGCGATCCCATTTGGTAAAAATAAAACAGGGCACCTTAACTGATAAACAGCAAAGCACCCTGTATAAACCCCAAAAAACCAATTGTCGACCCAACCAGTCGCCTGGTTGGAATCAATATTTAGATTAAAACCCACTGATCTTTATCCGTGCTGTTTCTAACCCTTTTTCGATCAATTTCTTAGATCAAAGGTCCCCTCGATAAAATAAAATAATTTTGACCCGGATTAGCCGGTGGGGTGATTTATATTAGACCCGTTGATGACCGAAATTATATGAAACTCAAAAAAGTATATTTTTGTTCAAATTGCGCAGCAAAAAGCCCAAAATGGATCGGCCATTGCCCTTCCTGCGACCAATGGAACACCTATGTCGAAGAGATTGTTGACGTTTCAAGACCCGGTGACGCCCTGCAAAAAGCTTTTCGTTCCCAAAAACCCGGTGTGAAGCCGGTTTTACTGGCTGATATCCAAAAATCTGCGGAAAAGAGGCTGATCACCCCGGACCACGAACTCAACCGGGCCCTTGGTGGAGGCATTGTGCAGGGATCCCTCATCCTCATAGGTGGCCAGCCCGGCATCGGAAAGTCCACGCTGATGATGCAACTCGCCCTCAACCTGAAGGCTAAAATCCTTTATGTTTCAGGGGAAGAAAGCGAGGAGCAGATCAAAATGAGGGCCGACCGCATGGGCCTGGTCCCCAATTCCTGTTATATTCTCACCGAAACCGACCTCAACCGGGTTCTCGATGAAATCCAGGTCATGCAGCCTGAATTGGTGATCATCGACTCCATCCAAACCCTGACCCTGCCTGCCGTGGAATCCATTCAGGGCAGCATCACCCAGGTCAGGGAGTGCACCGCTGAAATTCAGCGGTTTGCCAAACATAGCGGGATCCCTTTTGTACTCATTGGGCATATTAATAAAGAAGGGATGATCGCCGGCCCCAAAGTGCTCGAACACATCGTGGACGTGGTGCTTCAGTTTGAAGGCGATTCGCTTCATGCATACAGGATCTTACGCACCCGGAAAAACCGATTTGGTTCCACAGATGAAATGGGCTTGTATGAAATGCAGGCCAATGGACTCCGGCAAATTCACAACCCTTCCGAGCTCTTGTTGTCCCAGACTCAGGAAAACCTCAGTGGAAGTGCGGTCTGTGCCACTGTCGAGGGAATGCGGCCGGTCCTATTGGAGGTTCAGGCACTCGTAAGCACCGCGCTTTATGGTACCGCCCAGCGTTCGGCCACCACCTTTGACCTCAGGCGGCTCAGCATGCTCCTTGCTGTATTGGAAAAAAGGGTGGGCCTCCGGTTTTCAACCTATGATGTATTTCTCAACATAGCCGGAGGACTGAAAATCAATGACCCCGCCCTTGATCTGGCTGTGGTGGCTGCCCTGGTCTCTTCCCTGCAGGATATGGCCATTGATAAAAACATTGCTTTCGCCGGGGAGGTCGGCCTGAGCGGGGAAATACGGGCCGTAAGCAGGGTCGAACAACGGATCCAGGAAGCGGAAAGGCTCGGGTTTACACGCATTTATATATCCACCAACAACCTCAAGGGACTATCCAAAACAAAATATAAAATTAAAGTAACCGCCCTTGGCAAGGTCAATGACCTTCTGGGTGATTTATTTGGATAAAGTTTAAAGCGGCTTAAATGTTTGTAAAGTAAAAAGGGGTCATCGGGGATTTCAGTTGACCATCAGTCCAATGGACTCAATACGTTGTTCCTCAATACTTTCAGGCATCTTCCGTTTTTGATAATGCTGGTTCCTGAGCTGGGGCTCGAACCCTGCCTCCCGGATCGCCTGTTGTATTCCCCTGGCTGTGAACCGGTGAGGAGCACCCGCGGCACTAACCACATTTTCTTCGATCATGATGCTCCCCATATCATTGGCACCGGCATGAAGGCAAATCTGAGCTACCGCTTTTCCGACCGTGAGCCAGGAAGCCTGGATATTGGTGATATTGGGTAACATGAGCCGGCTCAGAGCGATCATTCGGATATATTCCTCCGCAGTGGTATTGTTTTCTGCTCTTTTTAAGCGCTGAAGGAGAGTTCCTTCATCCTGGAAGGGCCATGGAATGAAGGCCAGGAAACCGGTAGCTCCTTCAGGTTTCTCTGCCTGAACCTCCCGTATACGGACAAGGTGTTCCATTCTTTCTTCAATAGTTTCCACCGTGCCAAACATCATGGTTGCGGAGGTGGTCAGGTTCAGCCGGTGGGCCGCCCGCATCACATCCAGCCACTCGTTGCTCAGGCATTTACCCCGGGCGATCAGATTCCGCACCCGGTCAACAAGGATTTCAGCTCCTGCCCCGGGAAAAGAATCCAGTCCTGCCTCCTTCAGGGCGGTAAGGGTCTCCAGATGTGTGGTGCCTGAAATTTTTGAAATATGTGCTACCTCCGGAGGGCCAAGGGCATGAAGCATCAGACCGGGAAACATCCGTTTTAATTCACGGAATAAATTACAATAATAGTCAAGCCCGAGGTCAGGATGGTGCCCTCCCTGAAGCAGGAGTTGTTCACCTCCGTACCGGAACAATTCTTCAATTTTTACCTTGTATTCATCCAGGCTGGTGATATAGGCTTCCGAATGCCCGGGTACCCGGTAAAAATTGCAGAATTTACAATTCGCCACACAGACATTGGTGGTATTGCTGTTGCGGTCGATGATCCAGGTGACCACCTTGCCCGGAACCAGTTCCCGCCTCAACCGCTGCGCTGCTACCATCAGGATGCCCAGCGAGGCATTTCGGTAAAGAAAAGCACCCTCCGCGATATTCAGGAACTCCCTTTGCAGGGCTTTTTCGATCAGGGCTTCTACGGACATGGTGCAAAGGTAATTGGCTATACCGTTATTCGGAATATTTCCTTATCTTTGCAGCGTGCTGATTATGAGTTTTGGAAGGGAACGAAAAGTTCCCTTCTTCATTTAAACTAATCATGTTGATTGAAGAGACGGTGACGGCCTGGCTCAATGAAAAATTTACTGAAGAAAGCTTCAGCGATTGTTTTGTGGTGGAAGTCAGTTTTAAACAACACCGGCTGGCCGTTTATCTTGATAGCGACCAGGGCCTGAGCCTTGATCGCTGTGCGGTCATCAGCCGGTGGCTGGGTCATAAAATAGAAGAGATTGACCTGGTCCCGGATGCCTTCACCCTGGAAGTTTCTTCCACCGGGCTCGACCGGCCGCTTCAACTATACAGGCAATACCTGAAAAATGTCGGGCGGGAAGTGACGGTGCACCTGGAATCCGGTAAAACGGTGGAAGGGAAACTGGCCGAAGTCCGGGATGGCCTGATCGTGCTGGCCAGTGAAATTGTGGAGAAAGAAAAGAATAAAAAAGTAAAAAAAACCATTGAAACCTTGATTCATTTATCAGATGTTAAAAAAACATTCATTCAAATAAAATTTTGATCCATGATCAATTTAGTTGAAACCTTTTCGGAATTCAAAGCAGGCAAAAATATTGACCGGCCCACCCTGATGCGGGTGATGGAAGATGTCTTCCGTACCCTGATCAAGAAAAAGTACGGTACGGACGAAAACTTTGACGTGATCGTGAACACCCAGAAAGGGGACCTCGAGTTGTGGCATGTCCGTCAGATCGTACCGGATGGTGAGGTTTCCGATCCCAACAAGGAAATTTCGGTTTCCGAAGCAAGGGAAATCGATCCGGATTATGACATCGGTGAAGAATGTTATGCCAAGCTTGAGTTGGAGGATTTTGGTCGCAGGTCTATTATGGCCGCCCGCCAGACCCTGATTTCAAGAATCCTTGAATTGGAAAAAGATGAAGTGTTCCAGAAATATGCAGAACGCAAAGGGGAGATCATCCTCGGTGAGGTCAACCAGGTGCTTCCCCGTGAAATCCTGGTCATCGACGACACCACCGGCAATGAGCTGGTTTTACCCAAAGGGGAAATGATCAAAGCCGACCATTTCCGCAAAGGCGACATGGTCCGGGGAGTCATCAAGGATGTCGTGATGAAAAACAACCTGCCCTCCATCATCATCTCCCGGACAGACAATGCCTTCCTGGAAAAACTGATGGAACATGAAGTGCCCGAAATCGAGGACGGACTGATCACCATTAAAAATATCGTACGCATTCCGGGAGAACGGGCCAAGGTGGCCGTGGAATCCTATGACGACCGGATCGACCCGGTGGGCGCCTGCGTCGGTATGAAAGGATCCCGAATCCATGGAATTGTCCGGGAACTGCGCAATGAAAACATAGATATCGTCAACTATACCAATAATCTGACCCTATATATTCAAAGGGCATTGACACCGGCGAAGGTGACCAAAATCGAAATCGACGAACAAAACAAAAGGGCCTCTGTTTTTCTCAAACCCGACCAGGTTTCCCTGGCCATCGGAAAAGGAGGTTCCAATATCCGGCTTGCCAGCAAGCTGACCGGCTTTGAGATCGACGTATACCGCGATACGGAAGAAGGTGCGGAGATTGACGACGTCGACCTCGATGAATTTGCAGACGAGATCGAGGCCTGGATCATCGATACCCTCAAAGGCATCGGTTGCGATACCGCCCGAAGCGTGCTTGCCCTGAGCCGGGAGGAACTCATTCGCAGATCAGACCTGGAAGATGAAACCGTGGATGAAGTATTGAGGATATTGTCGAGTGAAATGGAGGAGGAAAGCGGAAGCTGATCGGGCATCCGGGTGGATCGAATTTGGTATTTGAATAAAAATATATGGCTAAAAATTTAGTAAAAGCAGCTTCAGAATTCAACGTCGGGACCAGTTCCATCGTAGAGCACCTGCAAAAAAAGGGCTTTGCCATTGACAACAAACCCAACGCTAAGATTTCTGACGAAATGTATGACGAACTCATTAAAGAGTTCAGTTCATCCATGGCTGTAAAAGAAAAAGCAGAGGCGTTAGTCATAGGAAAGTCAGGCTCTGCCCATGCCCCAGTGCGTAAAGAAGCCGTTCCTCCACCCCCACCTCCACCCCCTCCTGCCCCCAGGCCGGCTAAACCGATCCAGGAAGCTCCGGCCGCCGAGGTTAAGGCACCCAAAAAAGAAGAAGAAATCAGCCGTACGCTGCCCGAAGCTCCAAAATTGAAAGTGGTCGATAAAATTGACCTGGAAGCAAGGAAAAAGAAAAAACCGGCCGAAACCGAAGAACCGGCCACTTCAGAGCCGGAAATACCCGCCGCAGTCGAAAAACCCAAAGTAGCCCCTCCCGCAGAACCTGTCGCGGAGGAACCCGCTGGTGAAGAAATGCACCGGGCCGAAACGCCTCAATTGAAAGGCCTTAAAATCCTGGGCAAGATCGATACCGACAAATTTGACAAGTCCAAAAAGAAGAAGGAGGAGCCCGCTGCAGCCACTCCCGCAGATGCCGCCAGGAAAAAACTGGTTGCTTCCTCGGATGAAGAATTAAGAAAAAAGAGAAAACGCAAACGCAAAAAGGTGGAGACGGGGACTCCCGGAGAATCCGACCAAAGAGGAACAACTACTGGCAACCGGCCCGGCCGAACCGGCAGGGATGAAAACAAAGAAATTTCCCAAAAAGAGATCGACGACCAGATCAGGGCTACCATGGCACGCCTGGGCGGAGGCTCAAAAAGCAGACGGCAGAAAATCAGAAGGGATAACCGGTCCAGGATCCGGGAAAAAATTGAAATGGAAGAACAGGCACAATCCGATGCCGATATCCAGGTGACTGAATTCATGACCGTGTCCGAACTCGCATCCCTGCTCAATGTAAAACCCGCCCAGGTGATCATGACCTGTATGAATCTCGGGGTGATCGTATCCATCAATCAGCGTCTCGATGCAGAGATCATCGAACTGGTAGCCGAAGAGTTTGGACACAAAGTCATATTTATTTCAGCCGAAGAGTCCACAGATAGCGAGGAGGAAGAAGAGGATGCACCGGAGGATCTCGTTCCGCGGGCACCGATCGTTACGGTCATGGGACACGTCGATCATGGGAAAACCTCCCTGCTGGACTATATCCGCAGCGCCAACGTGGTATCCGGGGAAGCCGGGGGCATCACCCAGCATATCGGTGCCTATGAAGTAAAAGTCGGAGACAAACAAATCACCTTCCTCGATACCCCCGGCCACGAAGCCTTTACGGCCATGCGGGCAAGAGGAACCAAAATGACAGACGTGGCCATCATCATTGTGGCCGCGGATGACAATGTGATGCCGCAGACCAAGGAAGCCATATCGCACGCCCAGGCAGCCAATGTGCCTATTGTCTTTGCCATCAATAAAATCGATAAACCCGGCGCCAGCCCGGAAAGAATAAAGCAGGAACTCGCGTCCATGAACCTGCTGGTGGAAGAATGGGGCGGAAAGATCCAATCCCAGGATATATCTGCCAAAACCGGGCTGAATGTAGACAAACTCATGGAAAAGATTCTGCTCGAAGCCGAAGTACTCGATCTTAAGGCAAACCCCGAACGGCTCGCCACGGGCGTGGTCATCGAGGCCTCCCTGGATAAAGGAAGGGGCTATGTGACCAAATTGCTCGTGCAAAACGGTACGCTTCATGTAGGGGATGCCCTTCTCGCAGGGGAACATTTTGGAAGGGTCAAAGCCATGTTTAATGAATGGGGTCAAAAAACGGCCTCAGCCGATCCTTCCAGCCCCGTCCTGGTCCTCGGAATGGCCGGGGCACCCCAGGCAGGAGAGAAATTTAAGGTTTATGAAGATGAAGCAGAAGCTAAAGAATTGGGCCTGCGCAGGGCGCAAATCAACCGGGAACTGGCTACCCGTACGAATAAACGAATCTCCCTGGATGAAATAGGAAGACGGCTTGCCCTGGGTACCTTCAAAGAACTTAAGGTGATCGTAAAAGGAGACGTGGACGGTTCCGTGGAAGCTTTGTCCGACTCCCTCATCAAACTGTCCATAGAAAAAATACAGGTATCGGTGATTCACAAAGCAGTGGGTGGAATTACAGAATCCGATGTCCTGCTCGCTTCGGCTTCGGATGCCATCATCATTGGCTTCCAGGTGCGCCCGTCGGCTTCTGCCAGAAAACTGGCCGAAAAAGAAGGGGTCGAAATCAAGACGTATTCCATCATCTACGAGGCCATCAATGAAATCAAGTCAGCCATGGAAGGTATGATGGAACCCACCCGTGAAGAAAAAGTGATCGCAATGGTGGAGGTCCGGGAAGTCTTCAAGATCTCCAAAGTGGGTACGGTAGCCGGCTGTTTTGTCACCGAAGGAAAAATCATGAAAAACACTCCGATACGACTTATCCGGGATGGTATTGTGATTTATCCCGCCCGCGAAAGCAATACGGCCAAAATCGCGGCCCTTAAACGATTCAAAGAGGATGTCAAAGAGGTCAAGAGTGGTATGGAATGTGGCATATCCATTGAAAACTTCAGCGATATCAAAGCCGGGGATATCATTGAAGGATACGAAATCAGCGAAATCAAAGCCAAATTAAACTGACCGGGAAACATCAGGACCCAGGGTCTTTGAAGTCAAGGCTGGATGCCTGGGCTGATCAGTTTGAAACACCCGCGTTCATCCCGCAGGATCCGGTGGCCGTTCCCCATGCTTTCGAGCATCCTGCCGACATCGAGATCAGCGGCTTGTTTGCCGCCGTTTTTTCATGGGGCCTTAGAAAAACCATCCTGGCGAAGAGTTTTAGCCTGATGGACCTCATGGACCGGTCTCCATTGGATTTCATACTCCATCACCGGGAGTCGGATCTCGCGCGGTTAAGGGACTTCAGGCACCGCACCTTTCAGTACGATGATTTGATGTATTTCATTCGTTTCCTGAATTCCCATTACGGGCGTCATCCCTCCCTGGAATCCGCCTTCCTCCCCAATGAAAAATTTACTGGCATGGAAGACAGCCTTGAATTTTTTCATCGTTATTTCTTCAGCCTGGAGGGGGCTCCGCGCAGGACGCAGAAACACATCCCCCACCCGGGTTCCGGTTCGACCTGCAAAAGGCTGTGCATGTACCTCCGATGGATGGTGCGGCCGGCAGACAAAGGAGTCGATTTTGGACTCTGGCGTTCCATCCGTACAAGCGACCTGCTCATCCCACTAGATATCCATGTACACCGGGTAGCAGCGCGGCTGGGCCTGATCCGTGGGAAAAACAAAAACTGGAAAACCGTTTTAGAACTGACCGGGGTGCTCAAAGAACTTGAACCCGACGATCCGGTCAAATATGATTTTGCCCTTTTTAACCTTGGGCAATTGAAGCAGCCATTTTAATGGGACCAACCCCTGTCCGTTAAAGGATGTCTTTTTCAAACCGGAGTTCATGGATCAATTTAATCCCATCTGCGGCTTTGAACGAAATATATACCCTGTATTTGGATTTATCGGCCATCAGGCTTCCGATGCCCATGCTGGAATCTTTTCCTTTGCTGACCCCTTCATGTATGGTCTTGCCGGATTTGAGGCCCATGGATTGTACAAAACCCATGATTTTTTCGATAGCCTGGGGTTTGGGCAGCATTTGCTCCTGCTCGTCAATGGTGACGGCAACTTCCTGGGTTAAATTTTTCTCGAAATATTCCTTATCACCCCTTATCATGGCATCCACCGTAGTCCTGATGGATTGAGCCCCAAGGGGCAAGGTGACATAAAGAACAAAAAATAAAGAGATTACTCTCATCTTAACTATTTTAGTTTAAAACCTTTAACTGACGTTGCTTTGTTCAAATTTTTAGCTAATTAATAGTTAAATTATAAAGTTACCAATGGATGCAAACCCTAATTTTGCAAAAATTTTTTATAATGGAAGTGAAGAAACTGGCCCTGATCATTCTTGATGGATGGGGCTTGGGTCCGGATTACAATGCGGATGCCATCGCCCGGGCCAATACCCCTTTTTTTGATCAGGCCTGGCAAAAAAATCCTCATACCACCCTGGTGACTTTTGGCGAAGAAGTGGGCCTGCCTGAAGGCCAGATGGGAAATTCAGAAGTAGGTCATCTCAATCTTGGTGCTGGCCGCATCGTATACCAGGAACTGGCCAGGATCAACCGCGCGATCCGTACCGGCGAACTCAAATCAAATCCCGAACTCAACGCCCTGCTCAGCCGCTGTAAGGAAAAAGGCAATACCCTTCATCTTCTCGGTCTGCTTTCGGACGGCGGGGTGCATTCCCACATCGACCATTTGCTGGCTCTCTGCGATATTATTGAGCCCTGGCAACTCAAAGCAGTCCGGATCCACGCCTTCGCCGATGGACGCGATACCGACCCAAAGATGGGCAAAGCGTTTGTCTCGAGGCTCCTGAACCATCTGAAAGGGAAAAATACGGCACTGGCTACCATCGTGGGAAGGTATTACGCCATGGACCGCGACAAACGGTGGGAAAGGGTCAAAAAAGCCTATGATCTCCTGATCCACGGCAAAGGAGAAATGGTCTCCGACCCCCTGGCTGCCATGGAAAACGCATATAAAAATGGCATCACGGATGAATTTTTGGAGCCCATCGTTGTCAGCGGGCTTTCCTCCAGCACCATTAAGGAAGGGGATGCCGTTTTATTTTTCAATTTCCGGACCGACCGTCCAAGGCAAATCACCGAAGTCTTGCACCAGCGGGACATGCCCGAACAAGGCATGCAGAAACTGGACCTCGATTACGTGACTATGACCGAATACGATACCAGCTATAAGAATGTCCGTGTCCTGTTTAAAACGGACAATCTCAACAATACCCTCGGAGAAGTACTCTCACGGCAAGGCATTTCCCAACTGAGGATTGCCGAAACCGAAAAATATCCCCACGTGACTTTTTTCTTTTCGGGTGGCCGGGAAAATCCCTTTGATAAAGAGGAACGAATCCTCATTCCCTCCCCGAAAGTCCCCACCTATGACCTGCAGCCTCAAATGTCTGCTCCGGAAGTTACCGCGGCCCTGCTCCGGCATTGGGAAACTCAAAGTCCCGGCTTTATCTGTCTCAATTTTGCCAACGCCGATATGGTGGGCCATACCGGGGTTTTCAGCGCTGGCATGGTCGCAGCTGAAACGGTGGACCACTGCCTTGCCCAACTGGTGGAAGCCGGCCTGAAAAAAGGATATCAGTTTCTTTTGTTGGCAGATCACGGCAATGCAGATTGTATGATCAATCCCGATGGTTCCCCAAACACGGCCCATACCAAAAATCCCGTGCCCCTGATTTATATTGGCGACCTTCCCCTGAACCTCGCCCAAGGTAAACTGGGAGACATAGCTCCAACTATTCTTACTTTAATGGGATTGAACATCCCGCAAGAAATGACAGGGAAGGTTTTGAGCAGTGAG
>CAYOPD010000024.1:32153-41402 GCA_964405735.1 uncultured Saprospiraceae bacterium
GGATCGTTGCTCACAGTTCATAGCTCACAACTCGCCCTTTTGCCCCACAAAAAAAGGCCGATGTTTGCGACACCGGCCTTTTTTCCAGGAATTTTTTAGTGCTTACTTTTTCATGGCAGTCCATTCTGCAATGGATTTTTCATTCATTTTGACATAGTCGTTGTTATTGGCTTCTTTGGCTTTGGCCAGGGACTGATTGGCAGCGGCTATGGCTTCGGAGGTCTTTCCGGCTTTTGCCAAAATGAGGCTGTAAGCTCTCAGGTTCCAAAACTGATTGGCACCCATGCTTACTCCTTTGCCAGCCCACTCCACGGCTTTATTAATGTCTTTGCCGCTGGTCATATAATAGTTAGCGGCAGCCATATAATCATTGGCGGAAGGGCCGCTCATGACCGCATTGATGCTGGATACGACTTTCGAATCCGTGTTGACATCGATGTTGAAGGCTACTCGGGTATATTCCCAGGCAATAAAGAGGTCAACGCCACCGTCTTTCAGGTTGTCAAACTCAATGGTAAAGGTTTCTTTCATTCTGGACATTTTCTCGGCCTTCGCCATGAAACGGATCGCCTCGTCTTCCATCTTATAGCCATCTCCGCCGGGAACGTTCAGATCGGCGTTTTTGTGCAGGACGATGGTCCATTCCATTTCGCCGGGAATGGTGAATAATGAATACTTCCCTTTTTTAACCTCTTTTCCATTGATTTTCACATCATCGCTAAAGGTGATTTTGGAACCTGCATTGGCACCGGTCCTCCAAAACTGGCCAAAAGGCACGAGGTCACCAAAAATTTTGCGGCCTTTGGCACTCGGGCGGCTGTAATCAACCGTGATGGTGGATAAGCCTACTGCTTGCTCCAGTTTAGCACCCGGGCTTGCGGCGGGAGTTCGGATTTGGGCTTCCAGGCTGGCCAGGCATGCGGTCAATACAAAAAACAGGATGATCGATCTTTTCATTTTAAATGAGTTTATAGTTATATAATTAGGTCGCAAATTTAATTAAAAATAACCGTTAACAGCCTGTGCTTTACGCTTTAATGATAGTTTAAATATATGTTAAAAAGTGAGGGGGTGACTTAAGTGAGGGGGTGACTTAAATATTATCCTGTTTTTGTAATTTCATGCGGAGATGAAACCAGTCCTTACACTGTTGCCTTTTTTGTTGTTGTTGGCTTGTTCCAGGCTTGAAAAACCGATGGAGGAATTGCCTGAAACGGTGAGCTACAATGCTCATATCCGGCCGATCATCAATCAGAAATGCATCAGTTGCCACGGCGGTGTTCGAAAAAAAGGCGGATTGAGCTTTTTATTTCCAGATGAAATGTTTTTGCCCCTTGAGGACAGCATCCCGGCCATTCTCCGGGGGGATGCGGAAAACAGCAAAATCATAGAAAGGGTCCTTCATCACGATCCAGAAGAAAGAATGCCCCAAAAGGCAGACCCGCTTTCAACTTACGAAATCAACCTGTTGAGAAAATGGGTAGACCAGGGGGCAAAATGGGAAACGCACTGGGCATTCATACCTCCCCAGCACCCAGCCATCCCGGAGATAACCGATAGGGAAAACATCGGCAATCCAATCGATCATTTTATCCGCGCCAGACTGGAAATCCAGGGACTCCGGCCAAATCCGGCAGCCCAAAAGGAAGACCTGATTCGCAGGCTAAGTCTTGACCTCACCGGCCTGCCTCCATCCATGGAAGACGTTCAGGCTTTTGTGTCCGGAGCGCTATCCTACGACGATTTGGTAGATCGGTTGCTTGAGTCCCCCCGTTATGGAGAAAGATGGACTGCCATGTGGCTAGATCTGGCACGTTACGCAGATACGCGGGGTTATGAAAAGGATGCCCACCGGGACATGTGGAAATACAGGGACTGGCTGATTGATGCCTTCAATGCGGACATGCCCTTCGACAGTTTCACCATCCGTCAACTTGCAGGAGACCTCCTTCCAGGAGCCAGCCCTTCTGACCGCATTGCCACCGCATTCCACCGAAATACCATGAACAATGATGAAGGCGGTACAGACAATGAAGAATTCCGCATTGCTGCGGTCATCGACCGTGTAAACACGACTTATGAAGTTTGGCAGGGCGTCACCATGGGCTGTGTCCAGTGCCATAGCCATCCCTACGACCCTATTCTCCACAAAGAGTATTATAAATCCTTCGCCCTATTCAACAATACCGCCGATGCCGACAGGGATGATCAGGCTCCTACGATGAAAGTGTATACTCATCTCGATCAACCCCGGGCTGATTCCCTGAAAGCATACCTGGCAAGCATCAAAACGGGAAGAAATCAGCCCAGGTTCCTGGAAGACGGAAAGGACCTGAATCAAATGCAGGCCTACGACCTGCCCATCATGCAGGAACTGCCGGGGTCTCAGAAAAGGACCACCCGGATCTTTGAACGTGGCAATTTTCTTTTAAAGGGAGAAATTGTAAATGCCGGGGCTCCCGAAATCCTTCAATCGGGCAAACCCACCGATATCATGAACCGGCTTCAATTTGCCCAATGGCTGGTCTCTCCTTCAAATCCGCTTACGGCAAGAGTGATTGTAAACCGGATCTGGGCCCAATTGTTCGACAAAGGCCTGGTAGCCACCCTTGAAGATTTTGGATCGCAGGGCAGCAAACCCAGTCATCCTGAATTACTGGACCACCTGGCGATGCGGTTCACCAGGGATATGAACTGGTCCATAAAAAAACTCATCAAGTATATCGTTCGTTCGCACACCTATATGCAGTCGTCGGTGGTGCGTGAAGACCATCTCCTGAAAGATCCTGCAAACCTTTTACTGGCGCGTGCTCCCCGGCCCAGGCTGAGCGCCGAAGTCATCCGGGACCAGGCTCTGGCCGTATCCGGACTTTTATCTGGTAAAATGTACGGGCCCAGTGTAATGCCTTATCAACCGGAAGGGATCTGGAAAACGGTATACAGCAATGCAAGATGGATTGAAAGCAAAGGCGAGGACAAATACAGGAGAGCTATTTACACCTATATCCGGCGGACAAGCCCCTACCCTTCCATGATCACTTTTGACGCCCCCAGCCGGGAGTTTTGTGTCAACCGCAGGATCGCTACCAATACACCCCTCCAGGCCATGGTCACTCTAAATGATCCGGTTTATGTCGAAGCCGCAAACCACCTTGCGGCACTGATGGATGCACAACCAGGCAGTTTGGAGGACAAAATCAGTTACGGATTTGAAAAAGCCATCTTTCATAAAATTTCGTCCGAAACCCTGCATACCTTACAGAAACTTTATAAGGATCCGGCGAATCCAGCCGGGGGGGCTATTCCCCCCATGAGCCTGGTCGCCATGGCTATTCTGAACCTTGACCAATTTATTACCAAAAGCTGACCGATGAAAGAACCGGCATTATTAAAAGAATTGAGAATACGGCAACTTCAAATGCAGACCCGGCGCCACTTCCTGCAAAAATGCACCACTGGGCTGGGGGCCCTTGCGCTGGGATCGCTGACCGGTTGCATGCACAAGGGTGCGCCCGGTCAGGGACAAAATCCTTTCGCTGCTAAAAGCCCACCCGGTTTTGCCAAAGCCAAACGGGTCATTTATCTCCACATGGCCGGCGCCCCTTCACAACTCGAACTTTTTGATTATAAACCTGAACTGGCAAAATTAGATGGTAAACCCTGCCCGGGCTCCTTGCTGGAAGGACGCCGGTTTGCTTTTATCCAAGGTGTGCCAAAAATGCTTGGCCCTCAATACCGGTTTAAACCCTGTGGCCAGTCCGGCACCTATTTGTCAGAACTGTTGCCTCATTTTGCCAATGTCGTTGATGAGGCCTGTGTGATCAAATCCATGCATACCGATGAATTTAATCATGCCCCCGCCCAATTGTTTATGCACACCGGGCACGGAAGGCTTGGCAGGCCCAGCATGGGGTCCTGGGTGACCTATGGCCTGGGAACAGAAAACCAGGACCTTCCGGGTTTCATTGTACTCGTATCCGGTGGCAAAACGCCGGATGCAGGCAAAAGCGTCTGGGGCAGTGGTTTTTTACCTTCAGTTTATCAGGGGGTACAATGCCGCAGCGACGGTGAACCGGTGCTCTACCTGAATGACCCTGAAGGAATGAACCGGGATCAAAAAGGAAAAATCATTGAAGCCATCAATAAAATCAATGAAGAAAGCTACCAGGCATTTGGCGACCCGGAAACCCTGACCCGGATAGAACAATTTGAACTGGCTTACCGGATGCAGGCTTCCGTTCCCGATGCCATGGATATCACCAAAGAACCCGCCTCCATGCATGCACTCTATGGCACAACGCCGGGTCAGTCCACTTTTGCAAACAATGCGTTGCTGGCCCGCAGGCTGGCCGAACGGGGCGTGCGTTTTATTCAATTGTTTCATTGGGGCTGGGACGCTCACGGAGCCGGCAGGGATGAAGCCCTCAATATGGGATTCAAAGACCGGTGCAAAGAAGTTGACCAGGCCATGTCGGCGCTGATCCAGGACCTTAAACAAAGAGGCCTGCTGGATGAAACCCTGGTGGTTTGGGGTGGAGAATTCGGACGTACCCCGATGCGGGAAAACAGGGATGGAAAAGTGATGACCTGGATTGGCAGGGACCACCACACCGAATGTTTTTCCATTTGGATGGCCGGAGGGGGCATACGGGGGGGGATGACCTACGGGGAAACCGATGAACTGGGTTATTACGGCATCCAGGACCGTGTCCATGTCAACGATTTGCATGCCACCATGCTCCATAGCCTGGGCATAGATCATGAAAAACTGACTTATTCTTTCCAGGGAAGGCCTTTTCGGTTGACCGACACGGGCGGAAAAGTATTGGATAAAATATTGGCTTAACAACCCCTCAACCTCAATCGACTTATGTTTGAAAAATCATTGCAGATCCTGGGACATTTTCATCCCGTTTTGGTCCACATCCCGATCGGCACCCTGGTTCTAACTTATATTCTGTACCGCATCAACGGATATAGCAACCGGCGAAACATGCGGCATGCCGTCAGCACGGGCCTTTTTATTTCTTGCGGGGCTGCAATCCTGGCAGCCTTCTGCGGGCTCTTGCTGGCCAGGCAGGGAGGGTACGACGATGACCTACTATCATGGCATAAATACCTTGGTTTTGCAGTCGTTGGTTTAAGCCTCATTCTTTGGTATATCCACCAGGACATTTACAAAAGAGACAAAACCTTCACCTCCACGGCATTCCGGTGGCTGTTTAATATTTGTATGCTTGCCCTGGTCGTCGGCGGCCATCTGGGTGGAAGCCTGACCCATGGAAAAGGTTATTTATTCAAATCCGAAGCGCGTTCGGTTAACAGCCCACCTCTCACACCGGCAACCCTGAGTCAGCCCGAAATTGGCCAGCAAAAAGTATTCGCAGAAATCATTCAACCCATCCTGAAAGACAAGTGCACGTCTTGCCACAACCCGGATAAAAAGAAAGGAGATTTAATCCTCACCGATTCCCAGGGCCTTCTGGCGGGCGGTAAAAACGGGCCAGTGGTCAAACTGGGTGATCCCGAGGCTTCGGCGCTTTATACCAACCTTCAAAAACCCCTGGAAGACGATACCCACATGCCACCCGACGGCAAGAGGCAACTGACCCAGACTGAAAAAGACCTCATCGCGTGGTGGATAAAAAACCACACCAGTTTTGATGATAAAGTCTCCGATTATCCGGCCTTTGAAGGCAGGCTGGCCATCATCCCTTCCGGGCCGGGCCAGAACCAGTTTGATTTTGATCTGTCCACGATAAACCCCGCAGATCAAAAAATAGTCCGTAAACTGCAAGAAGAGGGTTATAAAATTTATTCCCTGGCTAAGGACATTCCCCTTCTCGACGTTTCCCTGGCCTTCAGTAAAAAAATAGATAAAAAAACCATAACCCAATTGAAGCGGATCCAGGGCCAGGTGTACAAGCTTGATCTTTCCAATAGCGGACTGACGGATGAAATAGCCGCTGAAATACCCACCCTGCCATATCTGGAAAGCCTTAACCTGGGACATACCGGGATTAGCGATGCCACCCTGGATAACTTTGACCGTTTTCCCCGGCTGAAGAAGCTCAATGTGTTCCAGACCAATATCACCGATGCAGGGCTCGAGAGGTTAAAATCCCTGGTTTCCCTTAAACAACTTTATCTCTGGAAAACAAAAACAACGGAGGAAGGAATTGGAGCGCTTCAATCCGCGCTGACCGGATTGGAAATTGTTTCGGGAATAAATATGGACACCCTGGTGAAAATGAAATTGCCCCTGCCCGCCATCCGTACTGAAACCACCCTGTTCAACGACAGCATGGTGGTGGAAATGAGTTCCTTTTTTAAAGATGCGGCATTGCATTATACCCTGGATGGTTCTGATCCCGGGGTCCAAAGTCCGAGATACGATCATCCCCTGGTGTTGAAGGAAGGCGCCGATATTAGGCTGATTGCTTATAAGGACGGATGGGAAGCCAGTGATACGGCATCGCTTCAGATCAGAAAGGCTGGTTTAAAAATCAAGGAGGTGAGCCTGTCCAAGGAACCTGCCAAAAGATATCAGGCCGATGGGCCGGGTACCCTGGTCGATCTCAACCTGGGCTCAGATCCCGGAGATGGTAAATGGCTGGCTTATCAGGGAGACGATTTTGTAGCTATCCTTCAATTGGAAGCGCGGCATTCCGTATCAAAAGTCAGGGTAAACACCATTCAAAATCACGACTTGTGGGTGTTTTATCCTAAAGCCATTGAAGTGGAATTATCCGGGGACGGCAAATCCTTTAAACCGGTGGCCAAGACTGGTTATGCTTCACCCCAAAAAAAGGATAAGGGCACGACCAAACTGATTGAAGTTTCTTTCCCGCCCGCCCAGGCCGCATATGTGAAAATCATTTTGCGCAACCTGGGAAAAAACCCTTCCTGGCATCCCCAGCGGGGCAAGCCCAGTTGGATTTTTTGCGATGAAATGATGGTGGAGTGATCAAACAGGCAATTCCGGATAAGCCTCCCGAAGGGCCTTGTTCATGGCCTTCTCCCTCAGAAACAGGTAATACAGGTAACAAGACCCCGATGCCCAAAGAAGGGCAAGGCTGAGTATACCACTCCATCCGGCGACCCTGAATAAAATAAAAACCAGAAGCAAGTAAATCAGGTACAGAAACATGCCTGTTCCTATGAGGACGGAGGCATAAAATTCGATCCTTTTTACCTTGGATTGGGTGAGCCGCAGGGCAAGCAATAACGGGGGATAGTTGATGACTTTACCCACCAGGGCGGGTATGGCAAATGAGCGTGCATCAGCGCTGTGCCCCGGCTTTACTGAAGCAGGATCAAGGCTTTTATTCAGGCTGGATTTTTCTTCCACTGCCATGTCATTGATCCGGTCACTGATCCTTTTGTCCTCTGCAAACCGATCGCCTGCCAACTCGACAGCGGGTAAAAATGGCGGACTGGCCAGTGCCTTGCTGATGCGCCACATTTTTTCTGCAAGCTCCAGGTCTTCGTTTTTTTCCACATGAATGACCAGTGGCTTCATGCTTTGTTCTACGGCCTGGGTCAGTTCCTGCACTGCCTTGTTGTTGTCTTCTTGGTATCTCCGGTAATAATCTTTAAGTTCGATGGGTTCACCGGTTTCAACAAAAACTTCGCTCCGGAAATCATTGGGGTGGGTAAAGTTCACGCCGAGAGGTACCACACAAAGGTCCATGTCCGGATATTTTTCCATAGCTCCAAAGGCGATGCGGGCCAATCCTTTCTGAATGGGACGGAGGCGTTTTTCCTGGGTGGTATTTCCTTCCGCGTAGACCACAATGATCTCCTTGTTGTGAAGCCGGTCGTAGCAGGCATTAAAAGTCGCATCGTTGGACCTCAGGTTTTTGAAGCCGTCCACAAAACGGTAAATGGGAGTCAGGTGCAATTGTTCCAGCAGGGCCACCACGAACCGGTTGATGAAAATATCCCCGCGAACCAGAAAATGCAGGGATTTTGGGAAATGGGTTGCCAGAAGGCAGGCTTCCAGGAAAGCGGAAGGATGGTTGCTTGCGATCAATACCGGCCGGTCGAGCGGTATCCTGTCCAGGCGATGCAGATAAATCTTACTAAAAAAAATACGCAGGGTGATCCTGACCAGTGGCCGAATGAGATAATACAACATGGGGTTTGGCTACAAAGCGACCAAAAATATTACTTTCATGCAAATATCGCGAGATCTTTTGAACAGGAAGTACCTTATTGTCATCGCGGGGCCCACCGCTTCCGGCAAATCCAAACTTGCAGTTGACCTGGCCCTCCATTACCAATGTGAGATCGTATCCGCCGACAGCCGCCAGGTGTACCGGGAGTTAATCATAGGAGTCGACAAACCCACCCCCCGCCAACTGGCTGCCGTGCCCCACCATTTAATCGGCCAGGTTTCCATTCACGATGCCTACAATGCCGGCATCTATGAACAGGAAGCCCTGAAAGCCCTGGATGAGATGTTTACGCGCGGTGACATTGCCATTCTTGCGGGAGGCACCGGATTGTACATCAATGCAGTGCTTGAAGGATTTGATGTTTTTCCCGAGATCAGTGCCGCCATCACCAACCGGCTTCAAAATTTGCTGGAAGAACAGGGGCCGGAGGCATTGCAAAAAGAACTAAAACAAAAAGACCCGGATTATTATGCCCGGGTGGATATCCACAACCCGCGCCGGTTGATCCGCGCCCTGGCAGTGATTGAAAGCGCCGGCCTCCCCTACTCCCAGCTCCGGCAACAACGGAAAAAAACCAGGGCATTCATTCCCATTCCATTCTTGCTGTCCGCTGAGAGAAAAAAGATTTACAACAGGATCAATCAAAGAGTGGATGAAATGGTAAACCAGGGATTGAAAGAAGAAGCGCTGGCCCTTTACCCTTTCCGCCATCTCAACAGCCTTCAAACCGTGGGATACCAGGAATGGTTCGACCATTTCGATGGCAAACTGACCGAAGCCGAAGCCATCGATAAAATCAAACAGCACACGAGAAATTATGCCAAAAGACAATGGACCTGGTTTCGCCGCACCGGCTGGCCCGAATTCAGGGCTGAAGAATCAGGAAAAATCATCTCCTACCTCGACTCTATGATCAATAAGTAGCCCCTCCCGCCTCCCACCTCTATCCTCTATCCTCTATCCTCTATCCTCTATCCTCTATTCTCTCTCCTCTCTCCTCTCCCCTCTCTCCTCTCGGGTGTATGACAAATTGCAGGATTATGCTGCCAGGCGGATTAGTTTTTCAATA
>CAYOPD010000025.1:0-41190 GCA_964405735.1 uncultured Saprospiraceae bacterium
ATCAGGTGTCAGCGATCAGTGGTAAGCGATCAACAATCGACTTCAGTTTTCAACTAAAAGGGTAGGCGGGCGGAAGGCGTAATGTCGAGGCTGCTGAACTCCCCATTTCTGAATTTATAATAGGCGGCGATGCCGATCATGGCTGCATTGTCGGTGCAATACTCAAATTTGGGGATAAAGGTTTCCCAGCCATTTTGCCTGCCTGCTTCCTGAAGGGCCTGCCTGAGGCCACTGTTGGCCGATACACCTCCGGCTATGGCTACCTGTCGGATTTGATGTTCCCTGGCGGCCTGGACCAGTTTTTTCATCAGGATGCTGATGATGGTGTGTTGCAGCGAAGCACAAAGCACTCCGATATGGTCCTTTACATAATTCGGATTTCGAGCCGTATGTGCCTGTACGTGATACAAAACGGCTGTTTTTAATCCGCTAAAACTGAAATTCAGTCCTGGAACCTGGGGTTGTGGGAATGGGATTTCCGCTTGATGGTTTTTGGCATTGCGGTCAATGAGGGGACCGGCCGGGTAACCGAGGCCAAAAATTTTGCCCGCTTTATCAAAAGCCTCTCCGGCAGCATCATCCAGGGTTTCTCCGATGATCTCCATATGAAGGGGGCTTCTGACCAGGACGATCTGTGTATGTCCACCGGAAACGGTGAGGCAAAGAAAAGGGAAGGCAGGGTAGGGTGGCTCTGCAAAATGGGCCAGGACATGGGCCTGCATATGATTGACCTGAATGAGGGGTTTGGAAAGTGCATAGGCCAGGCTTTTTGCAAAAGATACGCCGACCAGCAAGGAACCCAGCAGTCCAGGTCCAATCGTGATCCCGATGGCATCCAGGTCTTCAAGGGATTTGCCGGCATGGGCCAGGGCCAGGGAGGTTGCAGGCACGATGTTTTCCTGGTGAGCCCGGGAAGCCAGTTCGGGTACCACCCCTCCGTATTCGTGGTGGATCGACTGATTGGCTACGGTATTAGAGAGAACCTGCCCGTCCTCGATGATGGCGACAGAAGTTTCGTCGCAACTGGATTCTATCGCAAGGATGACCGGCAAAAAATGGCTTGTTAAAGCGCCAAAAATACTTTTTTTCTCATCTATTTAATTTTGTTAACAGTTGGGATATTAGTTTCCTTCAAAAAGTGCTATACTTGTGACCTCAGAAAAAAGAATTTTATAATATGAAGACCATTATCAATGCCGTATTGATTCTTGTGAGCCTGGTGTTTTTATATATGCTTTATTTAAGTATTAAGGAACCGCTTGAATTCCAGGCTGCCAGGGACGGTAGGACTACCGAAGTCATCAATCGCCTCAAAACCATCCGGGAATGCCAGGAGATGTATCGTGATATATATGGTACCTATGCCCCGACCTTTGAAGAGCTTGCCAATGGCCTGAAAAACGGCCAATTCAGGGATATCAAGGTGATCGGTGATCCTGACGACCCGGAATTCACAGGTAAAATTACTTACGACACCCTCTATTCCTCTGCGATTGATTCAATCAAACGGATGGGTTTCAATCTGGATTCTCTTTCTTATGTGCCTTATGCCAATGGGGCCCGGTTTGATCTCAAGACCGATACGATTAAACAGGGAAACATCATGATCGATGTGATCGAAGTAGGCGTCCAGCGCAAAGCCTTTATGGGAAAGTATGCCGATATCTCATATAAGAAATTTGATAACCGGTATGACCCGGAATCCAGGGTTAAATTCGGAGACCTGAATTCTCCAAGTGTTACTGGCAACTGGGAAGGGAAATAAGTGGAAAATCCGGAGCTGAGAAATAAACCTCTAACCCGCAAAAAGATGTCATGGATCGTATTCGATGACATCTTTTTTGTTTTAAAGGAAGGGATCAACCCGTTGACGCTATATGCTCAATCCGATTTGCTCACTATGCTGGAGGAAAATGCCGCCCCGGGGATCAGGCGAATCATCCTGGATACGCCATTTCAGCTCGTACCTGAAAGCCATTATGATGAAAAATCGAGGTTTCCCATACTTCAGGCTATCCAACCTTTTCCCGGACACGGCGAGTCGAGAATCCTGACGGATACCTGGCCGGCAAATTATTCCAAATGCATCTATTCTCTTCCGGCCCAATTCGTTAAGTACCTTCCCTTAGAAACCTGGCATTGGATGTCTTGCCTGGCCGCCTATGCACAAAGCTGGTTTGACCGGCACCACACCGGCCTTTTTACCATACGTATACAGGATACGATGTACAACCTGGTCCAGGTAAACAAGGTGATCAAGGAAGCGTCGAAATACCGGCTGCCCTCTCCGGATGACAGCACCTATTTTACGTTAAAAATGGTAGAAAAATACGGGATTCACCAGCATGCTTTCAAGATATGGACCAACGACTCCTCAGCGGCCCATCTGCGGATCCTGAAAAAATTTGTTCCGGAGGTCAACTTGCTCCAGCCTGCCGGTCCTGAAATTATTACGGAAATCATTCACACCGCATGCGGATCATTGCAGGCCGGCTGAAAGGCCGCAGGCTCAACCCTCCGGCCAAAAACTGGCCGACCCGTCCCACGACGGATTTTTCCCGGGAAGGCCTTTTTAATATCCTGGAAAACCGGATTGATTTTGAATCCCTCCACGCACTCGACCTGTTTGGAGGAAGCGGTTCCCACAGTTTCGAATTGATCAGCCGGGGTTGCAATGACGTCACCTATGTCGATTTGTTTCGGGGTTGTATTGATTTTGTGAAAGAAACCGCCCGGGACTGGAAAGTAGACGATTGCCTGAACATCGTGCAGGATGATGTGCTCAAATTCATCGGCCGGGGACAAAAACCATTTAATTATATTTTTGCGGGGCCCCCTTATGCACTGAAGGAGCTGGGCCGGATCCCGGATATGATCTTTGAAAACCGCCTTCTTTCATCCGATGGCGTCTTTATTTTGGAGCACAATCCTAAATATAATTTTACTAACCACCCCTATTTTACCGAAGAAAGAAAATACGGTTCCACCCTGTTTTCTTTTTTTAAGTGGCCGGTTTAAGGGATAAAGGAGAAAGGAGAAATACACCCTTTGAAATCTCCCAACAGGGAATACAACTTATGTCGAGGGCCGTTCCGAACCTTCTGAACATCGATCGCCTAAATTAACCGGAACCAGAACCTTGGATGAAATCAATCGTCAATCGGATTTTGTACCTTTGCGCACCTTTTTATGATCAAAGAATTATTGCAAAACCAACTGGCTCAGGCAATCGCGGACTTGTACCCGCTGAATTTGCCAGCCGCCGAGCTCCTGGTTGTGCCGACAAAAAAGGACTTTAATGGGGATTATACACTCACCGTATTCCCTCTGGCCGGGAAGGTAAAAAAGAGCCCCATGGCCGTCGCTGGGGAAATTGGTAATAAAATGCTTGAAAACCAATTTATTACCTCCTTTGAAGTCGTACAGGGCTTTCTCAATATGACTTTACATGATTCGGTCTGGACCCAAACCCTGAGCACCATCCAGCAGAATCCGAAATTTGGTCATGGGCAGCCGAAAAACCAAGCGGTGCTTGTTGAATTTTCATCCCCCAATACCAATAAACCCCTCCACCTGGGACATATCCGGAATATGCTGTTGGGGTCTTCCACTGCCCGCATACTGGAAGTGTCCGGCTACGAAGTCAAGCGGGTCCAGGTGATCAATGACCGGGGCATAGCTATTTGCAAATCCATGCTGGCCTGGTGTAAATGGTCCGGCGGATCCACACCGGAAAGCACGGGGATCAAGGGCGATCATTTTGTCGGCGATTATTATGTGCGTTTCGAAAAAGAATTTGCTAAAGAATACCTTCTCTGGCAAAATACCCCGGAGGCCCGGGCAGAATTTGAAAGAAGGAAAGACAAATCATTGGATGAACAGGCCTTCTTCAAGGAATATAAAAACCAGTATTTTAATGCCAACAGCCTGCTCGGCAAAGAGGCACGCAACCTGTTGTTGCTCTGGGAAAGCCATGATCCGGCGACCCTGGAACTGTGGAAAAGGATGAACCAATGGGTATATGATGGCTTTAATGCCACCTATGCCCGTATGGGTGTGCATTTTGACCACACCGATTACGAATCCACTACTTACCTCCTCGGTAAAGAGGCGGTTCAGAAAGGCCTGCACCAGGGCATTTTTTATTCAAAACCGGACCAATCGGTATGGATCGATCTCTCGGATGCAGGCATGGACCAAAAAGTGGTTTTGCGCAGTGACGGTACTTCTGTTTACATCACCCAGGACCTTGGCACGGCCCAGATGCGCTATGAAAAATATAAAATGAACAAGCTCATCTATGTGGTGGCCGATGAGCAGGATTACCATTTTAAAGTCCTTTTCGAAATTTTGAAGCGCTTCAAGGAACCGTATGCGAATGGTTTGTATCATCTCTCTTATGGCATGGTGGAACTTCCCGAAGGCAAGATGAAATCCAGGGAAGGCACCGTAGTGGATGCTGATGACCTGGTAGCAGAAATCGTCCAGGAAGCGGAAAGGACAGCAGAGGAAAGGGGGGATTTGGGCGAATTTGACCTGTCCAAACAAAAGGAAATCATCGGCAAGATCGCCTTGGGGGCCATCAAATTTTTTATGCTCAAGGTTCATCCTAAAAAACGCATGGTCTTTGATCCTAAAGAATCTCTTGACCTGCAGGGCCAAACCGGGCCTTACGTACAGAACGCCTATGTGCGCATTCAGTCGGTCCTGAGAAAATCGGGCGCGTTGAGCGATGCCGGTTACCAAGCCTATAGGGGGCTGGCCGGTGAAGAAAAAGAATTGATCAGCCTGATGGAGACCTATCCCCAGATGGTGGAGAAGGCAGCTGAAAGTTATGATCCTTCTGAAGTGGCCAATTTCAGCTACAACCTGGCTAAGGCCTACCACCGTTTTTATCATGAAGTGCCGATCCTCCGGGCGGACGATCCGGTGGCCCTGCAATTCCGCCTCGTTCTGAGCCAATGTGTGGGCAGGGTGCTCGAGGATTCGTTTAATTTGCTGGGCATCGATATGCCCGAAAGAATGTAATATTCAACTATGTCAGAGTCATTGAATTTTATTGAGGAAATTATCGAAAGGGACCTCGAAGAAGGTAAACACGGAGGCAGGGTTTTGACCCGTTTCCCTCCTGAGCCCAATGGTTACCTGCATATTGGTCATGCCAAGTCCATTTGTCTAAATTTCGGCGTAGCAAAAAAATACGGCGGCAAGACCAATCTGCGTTTTGACGATACCAATCCAGAGACGGAAGAAGTGGAATATGTGGAATCCATCAAGGCGGACGTACGCTGGCTGGGTTTTGACTGGGATGACCGGCAGTTTTTTGCCTCGGATTATTTTGATCAGCTATACGAATTCGCCCTGCTCCTGATCCGGAAAGGAAAGGCCTATGTGGACCATTCTACCGCAGAAGACATTGCGGATCAAAAAGGAACACCTACCCTGCCCGGGGTGGAAAGCCCCTATCGAAACCGCAGTGTGGACGAAAACCTGGAATTATTCAATAAAATGAAGGAAGGGTTTTTCGATGAAGGGGAATGTGTTCTCCGGGCTAAAATCGACATGGCCTCCCCCAATATGCACATGCGGGACCCGGTGATGTACCGAATCAAAAAAGCGCATCACCACCGCACCAGGGACAAATGGGTCATTTATCCAATGTATGATTTTGCTCATGGCCAGAGCGACAGCATTGAAAAGATCACGCACAGCATCTGTACCCTGGAGTTTGAAAACCATCGCCCGCTCTATGAATGGTATATCGACCAGCTGGGTATCTTCCCCTCCCGGCAATATGAATTTGCCCGGCTCAACCTGAGTTATACGGTGATGAGTAAACGCAAACTCATGCAATTGGTGAATGAACAATATGTCACCGGTTGGGATGACCCGCGCATGCCCACCATCAGCGGACTGCGGAGAAGGGGCTATACCCCTGAATCCATCCGTGACTTTGCGGATCGCATCGGGGTGGCTAAACGGGAAAATATCATCGACGTATCCCTCTTGGAATTTTGCGTCCGCGAACACCTGAATAAAATCGCCCATCGTTATATGGTGGTCCAGCGCCCGGTGAAACTGAGGATCCTCAACTATGAAGATGGCAGGGTGGAGCAGATGGAAGTGCAAAACAATCCGGAAGCTCCTGAAGCCGGAACCCGTCTGGTGCCTTTTTCCAATGAATTATATGTCGAAGCGGATGACTATATGGAAATCCCGTCCAAAGGGTATTTCCGCCTTTACCCGGGAGGACTCGTTCGGCTGAAGAATGCCTATATCATACGCTGCAATAAAGCCGTCACCAATCCCCATACCGGGGAAATCGAAGAGATCCAGGCTACCTATGTCCCCGAAAGCCGCAGCGGCCAGGATACTTCTGGCCTGAATGTCAAGGGAACCATACACTGGGTGAGTGCCGGCCATGCCGTGAATACGGAACTGCGCATATACGACCGCCTGTTTACCGATGAATCTCCCGATGGCCATGACGGTCGCGATTTTAAAGAATTCATCAATCCGGACTCCCTTAAGATAATACCCTATGCCAAGGCGGAGCCTCATATCCTTTCTTCCAAAGCCGGAGACCGCTATCAGTTTTTGCGGCTGGGTTATTTCTGCCTCGATACCGACAGCCGCGAAGGGCACCAGGTGTTTAACCGGACGGTAACGCTCAAGGATTCAGGTAAGAAAAAGTAATCAGTAATCAGCAATCAGCATGCAACGGCTGACCACTGACTACTGACTACTGAAGAATGGCCGCTAATTATTCCTTCTATTGAGCACAATGACAATGTGATCTCCGTTTTCCAGTGTGCCGCGTGCAATGCGGTCACAGGTGCCATCGCCGTAATTGACTAATACGGTGCGGCCGTTGCGCGTCACTTCTTCGAGGCCCGCCACGATGAAGGGGCAATCCCCCCGGAGTATCAGAGCGTCTTTGATGATGGCGGAGAATTTCACTTCTCCATCCACGGTGCCTTTGCTCTCCCCTGTGATTTTCCAGGAATCATCATGGCGGTTCGGGGTGCTGCCTCCCTTTACCTGGGTGCGGGTATGTAGGGCGTTGATAAGAAGAGTGCCACGGGTTGAGGTCATGGCGAGGTTGTCCACCAGCCGGGAAAAAGTCAGGTTGCCTTTGTCATCGCTTCCTTCGTTTTTCAACGTGATGGTCCCGTTTTTCATGACGAGGCTGTCGATATAAAAATCGACAAAAGAGGTCTTCCGCACAGCGCCGTCGTGGTGCATGGAATCGGATTGTTCAATGATCATTTTACCGGCATGGTAGCGGCCCGCTGGGCTCAGGCAGCCTGGTCCGAAATCAATGGTCACGGTGTTCGGAAAGATTCCTTTGGGTGCGGTGCTGGTGATGGTCGGGCATGAACCTTGATCGCGTGATTCCAGCATTTCATCCCCCAGTTCTTCCACGGCGCTGAAGGCGTCTTGCGCTTCCGTATTGGACGTGGCCATGGCGTTCAGAATGGTATCGGGTTCGGTGGATGAAGTATCGGTTGATTTTTCACAACCGGTGGCAATCAGGAGGGCAATGGCTGCAATGCCCATAAAAAAAATGTTTTTCATGGATATAATAGTTTAAGAGGTGACTGGTTGGATGGGCTGAACCTCTAACCGTTCTTTAATCCGGTTGATTCAGCTATCGGGTAGAGCTTATTTTCAAATTGTATGGTATAGACCGCAATCCTTCACACAGGTTTAATGCATTAAATTTTTATTTATGCTAAAAAAATGTGAAAAGAGGAGCGGTGGATGGTGGGTTACAACAGGAATAAAATTGTAGTTCTAAATCAATTGGACATTCCGATACTTCGGAACCACAGTTCAACAATTCCGCAATTCCATTATATTGTGTCGTGCAGATAAAAACCACTCTTTCAGACCAGGTATATGACGCCATCGTCATTGGTTCAGGCATCAGCGGAGGCTGGGCGGTCAAAGAACTTTGTGAACAGGGTTTGAAGACCCTCGTCCTGGAAAGAGGGCCTATGGTTCGGCACGGGGAATATCCTACAGCCAACTGGCATCCCTGGGAAGTGCCGCACCGGGGCCGCATGCCTATCGAGGAGGAGACGGCCAATCCCGTGATCAACCGGTGTTATGCGTATAATGAAACCACCGAACATTTTTTCGTACGCGACGAACATCATCCCTACGTGCAAGAAAAGCCCTTCGACTGGATCCGCGGATACCAGGTAGGAGGGAAATCCCTCTTGTGGGCAAGGCAAACCCAGCGTTGGAGCAATTACGAATTTGAATCGCCGCTTCGCGATGGTTATGCGGTGGATTGGCCGATCCGGTACAAGGACCTGGAAGCCTGGTATAGCCATGTGGAAAAATTCGTAGGCATTTGCGGGGACCGGGATGGGCTCGACAACCTCCCGGACAGCGAGGTGATGCCCGGCTTTACGCTCAACTGTGTGGAAAAACATATCCAGGAAGCCGTCCATAAAAAATATAATCTTTCACGGCGGGTGATCATTGGACGCTGCGCCCATCTCACCCATCCCCAGGACATCCATCTCGAGCAGGGCAGGGGCCAATGCCAGATGAGGACACGATGCGAGCGGGGATGTCCTTATGGCGGTTATTTTAGTTCAGTATCCTCCACGATTCCCTGGGCGGAAAGAACCGGAAACCTGACCATCCAGCCGGATTCAGTGGTGCATTCCATTGTCTATGATGAAGATATGGGCAAGGCGAGCGGGGTTCGCGTGGTGGATGCTAAAACCAAGGACCTGAGGGAATACAAAGCGAAAATCATTTTTGTAAATGCCGCCACCCTCAATACCAACCTGATCCTGTTGAATTCCAAGTCAAACCGCTTCCCAAACGGACTGGGAAACGACCATGATTTATTAGGCCATTATATCACCTTTCACAATTACCGGGGCAATATCGCTGCTGCTTATGAGGGTTTTGAAGACCAGTACTATTATGGCAGACGGCCTACCCAGGCCTTTATTCCTTCGTTTCGCAATGTGTACCGGAATGAAACCGGGTTCCTCGGTGGGTACATGGGCTATTATGTGGCCTACCGGGCCGGTTGGGGCCGGGATCACCGCAAGGATGGTTTCGGGGAAGATTTGAAAAATACCTTATCCGATCCCGGCCCATGGCGTATCTCTATGGGCATGCAGGGTGAGACGGTTCCGGTATATGAGAACCATGTCCGCCTCAGCGACCAGAAAGACCAGTGGGGCATCCCTCAATTGATCACCTCCATAGGGTATACTGAAAACGATGATAAAATGGTCGCTGACTTTCTGGCAGAGGGAAAAGAAATGCTGGAATCCGCCGGATGCAAAATTTTAGGGGCATGGGACAATCACCAGGCACCGGGCCTGGATATCCACGAGATGGGAGGAGTACGTATGGGTCATGATCCGAAAACATCCATGCTCAATGGCTGGAACCAGCTTCACCTATGTAAAAATGTATTTGTAACTGACGGCGCCTGTATGACTTCCACGGGAAACCAGAATCCTTCATTGACTTTCATGGCCATCACGGCCCGAGCTGCAAGCCATGCTGTAGAGGAATTACAAAAGGGGGATTTGTAGATGGCACTTCCTGGGCACACGAATTATAAGTTTGAAGGATCAAATCGACGACCCAGTTTATTAAAGTGCTTTTGACCAAGTGGTTTTGCTGAAACGGGTAGATTGTTTATCTTCAATGCACCAATTGATGCAGAAAGGCTGCATGTATATTTAAAAAGTTTACCTCAAAACCCCAATAATGCTTAAAAAAATTCTCCTTGGCATTCTTGCCGTCCTGGTCGTAGCGGCCCTTGGATTTTACACCTATGTCTCGCTCAACTGGGATAAAAAATACGATTGGCCGGGACCTTCTATGAAGTCTAGCACCGATTCAGCAGTGATTGCCCGGGGAAATTACCTCGTTAACGGACCGGCCCACTGCAGGTCATGCCATATTTCAGGCTTTGAAGATTTCGTTGCTTCGGATGAGGGGAAGGACATTGCACTTAAAGGAGGGATTGGTTTTCCCATGGGCCCTTTGGGCACGATATATACCCGAAACCTTACTCCGGATAAGAAGACAGGTATTGGCAGGTATACAGATGAACAATTGTTCAGGATGATGCGGCACGGCATCCGGCCGGATAGCGTTTCCAGTATCCCGCTATTGATGCCTTTCTGGAATATGGCGGATGACGACCTGGTTGCCATTGTATCCTACCTTCGTTCCCTGGCACCTGTGGATCATAAAGTGCCTGAGAATGAATGGACGTTTATGGGAAAGGCTGTGCGGACCTTATCGTCCACCTTCCAGCCGGTTAAAAATCCTCAGGCTCCTTCCGTGGCACCACCCATGGCAGCTACTGTGGAAAGGGGTGAATACCTGGCACGCTATGTGGCCAATTGTGTAGGTTGCCATACCAAGAGGGATATGATGACTTATGAAGCCACAGGCCCGGAATTTGCCGGTGGAATGGAATTCGAACCCTGGCCGGAATTGCATAAATTCCTGAAGGCGGATCCCGAAGAATGGCTCCGGACTCCGAATATTACGCCCGACCCCAATGGTGTTTTGGCAAAATTCAAGACGCCCGAAGAATTTATTCAGCGGTTCAGGCTGGGCAGGGTGATCGCCCACTCGCCCATGGACTGGGGGCCATTTTCACGCATGTCCGATGAAGACATTACTGCCCTGTACCTGTACCTCCATAGCCTTGCACCGGTAAAAAACGAGGTGGGCGCCATCCAGTTTAAAAAGGACTAAAAAGTAAACCTTTGAGCGAGTTCTGGAACCAGCGATACAGTGAGAAGGACTATGTGTACGGGGAAGAACCGAATGAATTTTTTAAGGAACAAATCCAAAAATTAGACCCGGGCACCCTGATTTTGCCTTGCGAGGGGGAGGGCAGGAATGCGGTATTTGCCGCCTCCCGGGGATGGAAGATATTGGCCTTTGATTCCAGTGAGTCTGGTAGGGTCAAAGCCATGCAGCTTGCGAAAAAAAAGGAACAAAGCATTGATTACCGTGTTGCAGATGCTCAGGAAATCAGTTACCCGGATGAAAGTGCTGATGTCGTGGCTTTTATTTTCGCGCATTTTCCGCCGGACCTGCGCCGGAAGATCTATCATGAGGCCATCCGGTGGCTGAAACCCGGTGGACGGATTATCCTGGAATCTTTTAATCCATTGCAGTTGAACAATGCCACCGGGGGGCCTAAGGATATATCCATGCTTTGCACGGAGGAAATATTGAAGGAGGATTTCGAAGGATTGGCTATACAATTAATACAGTCTTTAAAGGTCCATTTAAAGGAAGGGAAATACCATCATGGATTGGCGGATGTGGTGCGATTTGTAGGCTTAAAGGTCTGAGCGGGTTCGGGGATGAAATTCTTAACTAATATTATACCCGCCCCTGTTCCCGCAGCGGAACCAAAGATTTTAATGGATCCTTTAAAATGAAACCATTCCGCCCTCTTCCTTGTTTGATGATCACCGGGCATGCAGGATCATGTATATCTTCAATGGGCAGATGAATGCGCTCTCCAATCATTACTTTTGCATTATGAACCACAGGTGAGGTGCCGGAGTGGTCGATCGGGCCTGACTCGAAATCAGGTGTGCTCGCAAGGGTACCGGGGGTTCGAATCCCTCCCTCACCGCTAGTTTAGTTAGTCAGTGGTCAGTTAGTCAGTCAATAGTTAGCCGCGTAAAATCTTCTCCATCTTCCGGCCTTTTGCCAGTTCATCCACCAGCTTGTCCAAATACCTGACCTGTCTCATGAAAGGATTTTCGATCTCCTCAACCCGGTATCCGCAGATCATCCCGGTGATGAGGTTTGCCTTTGGATTTATCGAAGCCTGCCGGAAGAAGGTCTCAAAATCTGCCCTGGAATCAATGAGTTCCTGCTGCTTCTTATTGTTATAGCCAGTCAACCATTCGATCACGGTATCCAGTTCGGCTTTGGTCCTGCCTTTTTTTTCCACTTTTGCCAAGTACAAAGGATAGACTGAGGCAAAGGTCATTTTCGCCACACGCTGGATGGTGCTGTCTGAAATATTCATGAATTCCAAATTAGAAATAATTACTTAATTTTCTTATTCCTCGATCGCCTCAATACCAAGTTCCTTCAGCCGCTCCAGGTGTTCCTTCATGGCCCTGAGCTGTTCCGGGGAATGCCCCTGCCAATCCCTGACTTCACCGGAGACGCGGAGGGGATGCCTGGAACGATAAGACTGGGTGGGATTGCCGGGGAATTTCTTGTCCGTCAGATTGGGGTCATCCTCAATCGGGCCGGTTGTCTCAACGATATAAATTCTACCGGGTCCTTCGCCCAAGGCCAGTTCAGCTCCCCAAACAGCTGCATCCAGGGTGGCGGTCAGATAGACATAGGTCGCATTCTTTCTCTTCCCGTAATTTGAATTAAAGCCAGGTTGGATCAGAGAACCTGGCTTCAGGTCGGCTTTGGTACCATGGTAAAATTTATGTGACCCCTGGTCCTGCGGAGAAAGGGAGGACTTGTCCTCCGGGTGTTTTTTTTTCATCGGTGGGTTATTGTTTGTGGTGACAAATTTTTTTCATTTATTCAGTCCGTTCATCATTTGGGCCGCCAAACCGGTCTTTATTCTGCTGTCATGGTTTAAATCTTTCAAAAGTCGTTCCATTAAACTTAAAGGCTCCGTTTGCGTGTGTGCCAAGCCACAGGTCACCCTTGTTGTCCTTGTTGATGGAGAACAGGGTAATGTCTTTGCCTTCGTTTTGTACAGGGTAATGTTTGATGTTTTTTCCGTCATATCGCCAAACTCCATGAATATAGGTAGCAATCCATAATTCATTGTTATTGTCTTTGACGATGGACATGTATTCAACCAAATCACCATCCTTAATGCCGTCCAAAGAGCCTATGTTTTTTTCCCGGCTGTAAAAGGGTTGTTTTTGAAGGTTGTTTATGGAGGGATGGTTACCATAAACATCATATCGATAGGCTGAATTAAACCAGAAATACCCATCCCGGTCTTCTATAATGGAGCGAACACCATTGGCAGGCCTGTCATGAAGTTCCGTGACATCGTCCTCAGAAATCCAGTCAAATGATTTCCCGTTGTAGCGACACGCACCCAGCGCGGCAGTGCCAAACCACACATTTCCTTTGCTGTCTTTATAAATAGTATATATCCCATACGGATTGGAATAAGCCGGGTGTTTTGAAATCCAGTCTTCGCCTAGTTTGGATCCGGGGAATTGCAAACGATGCAGGACTTTACCATCATACCGGTAAACCTTCCCGGAAAACTGCAAAGATTTAAACCATAAGTCACCGGGTTTTAATTTCCATTCACCATTTTCCTTTACAGGCAAAAGGGTGAATGTTTGTCCATCGAATTTGCATACTCCCCCGGGGGTATTGAAAAAAACATTTCCCCATTTGTCTTCCTGAATATCCTCGACTCTATGGTGTGGCAAGCCACTCTTCGTGGTATAATGAAGTATGGGTTTGGAGCCCGCCCCGGGCGAAGGGTCGTAGCGATACAAGCCATCTTGCCAGCTCCCGAACCAATAAATGTTTTTCTTATCCTGGTAAACCGTCATGATGTTGCTGCCTGGTTCTTTTACAGTATCGCCCCTGGTTCCGAAAGCAATAGGAACTGAAAGTTGGCCGCCCAAAACATGGTTGGTTTCCCGGGAGGCGTTTTGTGCGCTGCAAGATGTGTATACAGCCATGGTGCAAAGAAGGAAAAGCAAGTATATTTTTTGATGACTTTCCGAAATTGGAGAGGATGCCGGAAATCCTAAAGTCTCATTTCCGGGCAAAGGGTCTTGGATATGAATTTGCATGTCTGCAATTGGTTAGGTGAATCAATGTTGTAAAGATATCGGGTGTGAATTATTCAATAGCTTTTCTGTTGTATAAAGCTATGCACATGGTGTAAAAATATTGAAGCCATTATAAATCAGCGTTAATTAGGGTTTATGCTCCTTCTATATATTTTGCAGTGCATGGTGTTCAATCTCCAACTATTTTCTTAACCTGCTTTTAAAACTCTTATTCGTTATTTATATTCGTCCTTCCTTAGTTGTTACGTCTGTAAAACCCACGCATACCGATTGTGGTCTAAAGAGATAGCAAGAATAGCAAGATCAATCGCTTCTTCTTAATTCATTTGTTTTTCAAGGATATCCATTTTCTGCCGTAGTACCAGGATCCATTTTTCATGGAAATTGCTTTGTCAATGAGCAAGAGTGCCTGTTCCAATTTCGTGTCCGGGAAAAAATATTGCTTTGCTGGTGCTGCATGCTCGTCAGAATCCGCTGACTTGCCGTTCAATACATTTTGTTGTATAAAATCGTTTGCTATTTTGCCCGATTCTGTGTCTACCTTGAATAATAAGGGTGTTCGATCAAAGCAACAAGGCCTCTCTAAATCAATGCTTTATATCGTTTTTCGAAAGGGAGGACTAAATTATACAAAAAAAGCGTGCAAAACATTGATTTGCACGCTTTGATCAGCGGAGAGACAGGGATTCGAACCCCGGGACGACTCACGCCGTCAACAGTTTTCAAGACTGCCGCATTAAACCGCTCTGCCATCTCTCCGTAGCAGTTTTGAGGCGGCAAAGATAGTGAATTGTTGAATTGTGGTTGCGAAATATCGGAATGTCCAATTGCGAAATTGTTTTGGGAGTCCTAAGCCTCAATTATTCGCAAAGGAGACGGGAGAAAGGGAGGAAAGGAGGAAAGTGAATTGACTACTTATCTCAACATGTACCAAAGCCGGTGGGTGGTGCACGGTGGGCGGTGGATAGTGAATTTCATTTCCCCTGTCTCCTGTCTCCCTTCCCCCTTTTTGTTTATCTTTTCCAAATGCCTGCCAAAGACTCCATAGCCCGCCGCGTCCTGGATTATCATTTTAATCTGAAAAAATCCATTCATGGCCTCCGGCTCCCAAAAGGGGTGGATTGGCTCTTCCCTTATTCTGAAAAGGAGACCAGGCGGGTGATGACTGAATTTTACTCCAGATATTACAATGACTTTGAACCCAGAAGAATGATCTTCGGCATCAACCCGGGACGCTTCGGGGCAGGCCTGACCGGGGTTCCGTTTACTGACCCGTTGAAAATGAAAGAGGCCTGCGGGATTGATAATGCGTTTGAAAAGAAACCGGAGTTGTCAGCCCAGTTTATCTATGCCATGATCACGGCCCTTGGGGGCCCTGGGGAGTTCTACAGCAAGTTCTATATCACTTCCCTGAGCCCCCTGGGCTTTGTCAAGGACGGAATCAACTATAATTATTACGACGATCCCGCCCTGGCCAGGGCAGTAAGGGCCTTTATCATTGGGAATATCCGGGATCAGATAAAGATCGCCGGGTCGGATGCTGATAAGGCATATTGCCTGGGGGAGGGAAAAAATTTTCAGTATTTTTCGAAGCTCAACGGAGAGCACCATTTTTTCAGGGAGATTATTCCTTTGCCCCATCCAAGATGGATCATGCAGTACAGGCGGAAGAGTATGGAGAGGTTCCTGGACTTGTACAAGGAAAGGTTGAGCATTTAATCCAAGAGAAGGGGTCTCGATTCCGAGACCAGGTCGTTCCCAACGGGCGACAGGAATATTTCCCACAACGACACGAAGGACATAAAGATGTGGCCTGTTCAGCCTCGCTTAGGCATGGTTTTTCACGGGAGTTACATTTTCTTGGTCTCAACAGCCTGAAGGACAGCCCCTAACAGGTGGTGAGTTTTGGGATTAGCAGACCTAAAACAAGTTGGCCTTCCGATATTTCGGTGCCGGATTCAGCAATTCATAGCACATCATTATATTCATTGGTTTTGTAGAAAACACTGCGTGCATAGGGGCATACCGGAATGATCCGCATTTTATTTTCCCGGGCGTATTTCACTGCGCTGGCCACCAGTTTTTGGCCGTAACCCTTGCCGTTATTGCCCGGAAGCACCTCGGTATGGTCAATCACAAGACGGTTGAATCCGGCGAAATGGACGAACATCTCTGCTGCTGTTTTACCTTCCACGGCCAGATAGAAACGGCCATCCTGTCCACTTTGTTCAAATACTATTTCTTCTTCCATCATGTTAAAATTCAATTATTTATGATCCTGCCGATGATTTGACTCCTGATGCTGTTAGTGCTTTGATACTAAACGGATTACTTGTTCCTCAACGACGTCATTGATAAAAAATGCAAGGATCATTACAAGAAGACCCTTCATCACAATTTCCCAACGGGAATAAAATTTAAAATAATTCAAAAAAGTAACAATGAAATAAAAAGTAAAAATGGGAAATTCAAGATAGGCGGTATCCACATCCGGCCAAAGGAGACTGGACAATGAAATGACGGATGAAAGCAAAAAAAGAACGGAAAGGGCATAGGCCATTAATACGGTGATCTCGGCATAATTGTTTCCGGAGTTATAAAAAAAAAGATAGGCGATCATCGCAAAAACAGGTAAAAGCAGGACATACATGATCGCCATATATTCCTGAAAGAAGTTGGCTTCTGCAATGACGTCTGCGTGGTAGATATTTATTAAAAGCCTTGAAATGCCGAGACGAAACAATGCGGCGATCGTAACACATATAAAAAACATGGAAAATGGTTTCTGATAAATGATCCTCCGGCCTTCCATGTAGTTTCTTTGCATTTCTCCCGGGGAGACGATCAGCCTTTTTAAGGTGTATCCAAATCCTTTCTCAACGTTTGTAAAGAAATAAAAGATATCCTTGATGAGGTTCTTCATGGTGATTCTTTTTATGCTAAAAGACTGGCCACAATGGCTGCAGTAGTTACCGGTTTCCGGGGATCCGCAAGCTTTGCAGGTCGACTCGGTATCACTTTCTATCATCGTCTTCAACTTTAAAAATTTTCTATCCGCTCCTCGGATTCGGTGCGACCTGATGTAACGTACCAGGTGCGTCAATATCTGTTAACAAAATACGGAAAAGGGTTAGACACTGGTATGGCATTTGCCCCAAAGTGGAAGGGTGACCCCGGGTGGTGCCTTTGATGGCTAACTCACATAAAGCAACAAGCCCTTAAGATAAGCACCTTCCGGGTGGTATATATTCACAGGATGATCGGCCCCCTGGCCCAGGTGCTGCAATATTTTAACCATTTTGCCCGATTCCAGGGCGGCAGCCAGCAAGGTTTGTTGAAACAATTCGCGGTCCATGACCTGGGAACAGGAAAAAGTGAGCAATAAACCGCCTGGTTTGACCTTCATCAGGACTTTGGCATTCAGATTTTTATATCCGATCAGCGCCTGGTGGCGTTTACTCAGGCTCTTGGCGAAAGCCGGTGGATCGCAGACGATCACATCGTATTGCCCGCAATCTTTAATGAATTCATTTACGGGCGTGGTGAAGGAATGGTACGGTGAGGCAACTCCCTGGACCCGGTCCATGTTTTGATGGAGTAAACCCATGGCTGTCTGGGAAACGTCCACTGAATCCACCAGCGAGGAGCCTCCAGACAAAGCATAAACGGAGAATCCTCCGGTATATGCAAACAGGTTGAGAACAGAACAATTTCGGCAAAGTACACCGAGTAATTTACGGTTGTCCCGCTGATCCAGGAAAAATCCGGTTTTTTGACCGGTGACCCAGTTGACCATGAACTCATGGCCGTTTTCATGAATCACGGTGTATTCTGCATCCCCTAATAAAAATTCGTTGCTTGTTGCAGGCGAGGAAGCACCCAGGGATTCTTTGCTTTTGTGATAGATCGTCTTTAATTCATTGGCATAGATTTCGTGTAAAGCCATGGCTATCTCCTCCACTGCCCGATACATGCCAAGGCTATGACACTGGATCACAGCATGGCCATCATATATATCGATCACCAGGCCAGGCAGACCGTCTCCTTCCCCATGGATCAGGCGATAAGCATTGGTTTGGGGATTGTCCACCAGGTCCAGCCTTTTTCGGAGCTGCAGGGCGGATTGCAGTTTATCCTTCCAGAAGGTCGTTGAGAAGCCTGCAGGGCCAAATTGCAACATGCGGACCGTAATGTTGGATGGGCTGTAATGGCCATAACCCAGGATTTCGCCGGATGCACTGAGCACGGCTACCAGGTCGCCGTCTTTGGCTTCGCCGTTTATTTTACGTACTGCTCCCGAAAATATCCAATGATGGTGTCTTTGAACCGAAGCTTCACGCCCGGGATGGAGTTGGATCGAAGTTTGGTTCATTATTTTTCGATATGTAAGCGGTGCATGATACGGTGAAAGACAGGAGATAACAACAAGCCGATCAGTGCAATAAATACGATCCCGGAAAGAATGGCGTAAAAGGAGGCGAATAATTTAGCCTCCGGCCTGCTTAAGTGGTCGACCGGTCCCATCCCGGACAAGATCATGGAAGCGTTGTAGATCGCGTCGATCCAGCCAAGATCACCCAGGAAATGGTATCCTGCCGTTCCAAAAAATAACAAAAAAGCCAGGATCCCCAGGCCCAGGCCGAGTGCCGAAAAAATCCGTTGGACAAATACCCGGCGGTGTGCAAGGGGTTGAGATTTATGCTCAAAGCCGGTCATTGTTCTTTTCAAGGGGTCAATCGTTTTAGGCTCAGAAAGGCGGCAGCTGGGCTGGGCGGGTTCTGAAGGGCAAGATCGGTCAAAATTTCCGCGATCACAGGCGCAAATTTAAAACCATGGCCGCTGAAACCGCAGGCTACAGCTACTTTCTTATCTGTACCAGGCAGGTAATCTACTATAAAATGTTCATCGGGGCTGTAGGTGTACATGCAGGTTTTGTAGTAGGTCGCGGTCGATTTAGCCTGGGGCATATAACGATCCAGGAAATACCGTATGATGGCTTGGTCTTCCTGATGGATTCCGCGGTCCAGGTGGTCCGGGTTGCCGTGTTGCCCGGGCATGTGAAGGGCGAGTTTGATACCCCGCGGCTCAGCAGGATCACCGGTGCTCGAAACCGGAAAACCATAATACATGCCTTTGTCCGGGTCATGTAAAAACCAGCAGGGGAAGGCCGGGTGTCTATATCTCTCTGGATCAGGCATTTCAAGCCAGGCAAGCACCTGCCGGGTGACCTGTAGCGGCAGGCTGGTCGTCAGATCCTTCGTCCATGGCCCCGCGGTGATGACCAGTTTGGAGGAGGTATAGATGTCCCTGCTGGTTTTCAATGAGATATGATCCCCGTAGTCTTGCCAGGATTTAATCTTTTCCCGGGTATGGATTTCCGCTCCGGCGTTTAGTGCAGTGGTGTAATAACTTGATATGCATTTATTCACATCAAGGTACCCTGCCTCCGGTTCCCAAAGGACATCCCAGTGGGCCGGGAATTGAAATTGCGGAAAAAGGGCCTTGGCCTTTCCGGTATCCCATTTTTCAACAGGGATGTTATACAGGCGTGATGATTCCAGGCTGCCGGATAGCACACTGCTCGATGGTTCCCCCAGGTATAGAATCCCGGTCTCATGATAAAGGAGTTGACCTGTTTTTTGTTCCTGCTCCTTCCAGAGTTCATAACTTCTTTGCAGGAGGGGTACATAATCGGGGTGTTCATAATATGCTTTGCGGATGATCCGAGTGAAGCCGCTATGGGACCCTAGGTCATGGGGGATATCAAATTGTTCGATCCCAAGCACTTTGAGTCCACGGCCTGCCAGGTAACTGCAGGTGGCTGCTCCCATAGTGCCAAGTCCGGCGACGAGGACATCGTAATGCATGGTGATTAGTTGGACAGTTAGCTAGTAAGCAAGTTTGAAAGTTAGCTAGTTTTAAGTTAGCAAGTTAGCAAGCTGGAGTCGACAAGGTGCAAGATGAGCTTGCAGGATCACCTTTCTTAGAGTTTGTTTTATTTGAAAACTGAATCAGAATTAGGATATTTGCACTCCGAATTCAAAAGAGGCCCTGTAGTTCAATGGATAGAATAGAAGTTTCCTAAACTTTTGATACAGGTTCGATTCCTGTCGGGGCTACTTTCATACCTGGATAAAAAATAAAATTAATCCTGCAAACCGACCGATTACACCGGCCACTTGTCCAGGAGGTCGTTTCCTGCCTCTCCTCCATCTTCCTTCAAAGAAAGCAGGCGGATAAGGTCCTGGAAAAATGTTTTAAAGACCACCCGAAGTTCGGCAGAAGGGACCGGGCTTTCATTGCGGAAAATGTATACGATATTACCCGGAACTATATCCTGGCCTCCTACTGCTTACCTGAATCCGCTAATTTCTGGGAGGTCTTCGGAACCTGGCGCATCATGCAGGGACAGGGTTTGCCGGAATGGAGTGAATTCAACAGGCTCCCTTCGGCCCGGATTTCTTCCAGGTTCATTGGATTATCGAAAAACCCTTCCTTCAAATATTCGATCCCAGCGGAACTGGACGCCTACGGCCACCAAGCCCTTGGAGACCGCTGGTATTCGGAAATGGCTGCCATGCATCGACCGGCCCCCCTGGTCATTCGTATAAATACCCTGAAAAGCAATCCGGTCCAGGTCATGGATTTTTTCAAAGAACACAAAATCCAATACCATCTCATCGATCCATCCGTGCCGGAAGCCCTGCAAATCGATCAGCGCATCAACCTGTTTTCCACCCAGGCTTTCCGGGATGGCTGGATTGAAATACAGGATTTTTCCTCCCAGCAAGTCGCTGCGTTTATCAACCCGAACCCCGGCATGCGGGTGATCGATGCCTGTGCGGGTGGAGGAGGAAAGTCTCTCCACCTGGCGGCCCGGATGGCCAACAAGGGCCGGATCATCAGCATGGACATTGAAGAATACAAACTGAACAACCTGAAAACCAGGGCAAAGAGGGCGGGAGCAGGGATCATTGAAACCCGCCTGATTGAAAACAATAAATCCATCAAAAGGCTGGAGTCAGGCGGAGACATGGTCCTGCTGGATGTGCCCTGTTCCGGTTCCGGAGTCCTTCGCCGCAACCCTGACGCGAAGTACAGGATCACTCCGGATTATATCGGCCAACTGGTTAAAAAACAAAAGGATATCCTCTCCGCCTATTGTTCCATGGTGAAGCCGGGCGGGGCATTGTTTTATGTGACCTGCAGCCTTTTCCCTGAAGAAAATGAAATCCAGGTCCAAAACTTTTTAAGGGAGCATCAGGACTTCGAACTGCTTGAAGACAGGCACCTCTGGCCCTCCGAATGTGGCTATGATGGATTTTATATGGCCAAAATTAAACGAAGGGAAGGGCAGGCCTAAAGAATGGCCGGGAATATTTTTTACCTTTAGGACCCGTAGTAAAAGATTCAAATTGTGGCTATGAGCAAATATGTTTTTATTACGGGTGGTGTGACGTCTTCTTTGGGAAAAGGAATCATAGCCGCTTCACTTGCAAAACTGCTTCAATCCAGGGGATTCAGGGTAACCATCCAGAAATTTGACCCCTATATCAACGTGGACCCCGGGACCCTCAATCCCTACGAACACGGCGAATGTTATGTGACCAACGACGGCGCTGAAACCGACCTGGACCTCGGCCATTACGAGCGTTTCCTCAATACCCCGATGAGCCAGGCCAATAACGTGACCACAGGAAGGATATACCAAACCGTGATCAACAAGGAAAGAGCCGGGGATTATCTTGGAAAGACCGTTCAGGTGATCCCGCACATCACCGATGAGATCAAACGGCGCATGCGCCTGCAGGGCGACAAAGGATACGATATCATCCTCACCGAAATCGGAGGTACGGTGGGCGATATCGAGTCCCTGCCTTATCTCGAAGCGATCCGCCAGTTGAGGCAGGAACTGGCCGATCACGACACGGTCTTCCTCCACCTGACCCTCATTCCTTACCTGTCTGCCGCCAAAGAGCTCAAGACCAAACCTACCCAGCATAGCGTCAAGGAATTACTTACCACAGGGATTCAACCGGATGTCCTCGTCTGCCGGACCGAACATCCCATCAATAAAGAGATCCGTCAAAAGCTGGCTTTATTTTGTAATGTGGATAGAAATTCCGTGATTGAAGCCATTGATGCGGAATCCATTTACGATGTGCCGCTCCTGATGTTGAAAGAAGGCCTGGACAAAATCGTCCTGGCCAAACTCCATCTCAAATCCAAACACGAACCCGAGCTGGATGCCTGGAGAAATTTTCTGGCCAAACTCAAACATCCACTTCACGAAGTCAATATCGGCCTCATCGGGAAATACCACGAACTCAGGGATGCCTACAAATCCATTTATGAAGCTTTTGTTCACGCCGGGGCTGTGAATGAGTGTCATGTGAACATTGAAGCCATACACTCCGAATCCCTTGAAAACCTGGATGCCATACCGGATCGTTTAAAACACCTGCACGGTATCCTGATCGCTCCGGGATTTGGAGAACGGGGGATTGAGGGCAAATACAAAGCCATCGAATATGCCCGCACCCATGGTGTTCCTTTTTTCGGTATCTGCCTGGGGTTGCAGTCCGCCATCGTGGAATTTGCCAGGCATGTATTGCATATCCGGGATGCGGCTTCCACCGAAGTCAATGCAAAAACCAAAAACCCGGTGGTCGATATGATGCCCGAACAAAAAGGAATCACTGCCAAAGGGGGCACCATGAGGCTGGGTTCTTTTGCCTGCAAGATTAAAAAGGATTCTAAGGTTTATAAAATATACAGCAGCGATCTCATACACGAAAGGCACCGCCACCGCTGGGAATTTAATAATAAATACCTTGAAGAATTTGAATCGCATGGCTTTAAGTCCGTTGGCGTGAACCCGTCCACCAAACTGGTGGAAATCATGGAATTGAAATCCCATCCCTGGTTCGTCGGTGTTCAATTCCACCCGGAATTGCAAAGCACGGTTGAAAATCCCCACCCCCTGTTTGTATCCTTCATACAGGCAGCCATCCGCTTCAGGTTGAAGGAGTCGTAGGCCCAATACTCCTGTATTTGTTTGCGTTTATAATCCTGTCCGGATCAATTGCGTTTTGGTTATCTTGTTAACTTAAATGATGACCCGATGAAGGACAAGTTGATGACGGACCGCAGGTCTTTTTTGAAACAGGCAGGATATGCCTCCATGGGCGTGCTGATCCTTCCCAATTTAAGACGCGGCGTAGCACCCAGTGACAAGGTCAGAATTGCACATATTGGCCTCAATGGCATGGGGACCAACCATCTGAACTGGTTTCAGGCCCTGCCTGAAGTGGAGATTGCCGCACTTTGCGATGTGGATGAATTGCATCTGGCCAAAGCAAAAAACACCTTGCTGTCGCTTAAGCCTGAGGCCAGTCCGGATACCTATGCCGATTTCCGGTCGATCCTTGAACGGAAAGACATCGATGCCATTACCTGTGCCACTCCCGATCACTGGCATGCCCAGATCGCCATCATGGCTTTCGAGGCCGGCAAGGATGTATATGGAGAAAAGCCCTTGTCTTTTAATGTAAGGGAGGGGCAACAAATGCTCAAAGCACTGAATAAACACCAGCGGATTTTTCAGTTGGGCACTCAGATTCATGCAGGGGACAATTACCACCGGGTTGCTGAAATCCTGCAATCAGGAATCCTGGGTAAAATTCATACGGTGCGTTTATGGAAGACTGGAGAACCACCGGTTTTGAATCTAACACCGGGTCAGGCACCTTCAACCCTCAACTGGGATTTTTGGTCAGGCCCGGGCCCATTAAGGCCATACGCACCGGAAAGATGCCACATCAATTACCGGTTTTTTCTGGACTATTCGGGAGGCATATATCAGGACTTTTGGTGCCACATCGCCGACATTGTATGGTGGTCCATTCAGCCCAAAGGTTTAAAATCCATTTCTTCCCGCGGTGAAAAGTCGGCTGGAGCAGGGGATACCCCGCGCTGGATTGAAGTGGACTACGAATTCGAGGGGTTAAAACTTTTCTGGACCTCGGTCCCACCCCAGGTCAGGGGTGCTGCCGGCCGCCATATTGGAGCTTATTTTGAAGGGGAAAAGGGGAATCTCATCTGCGATTACAATACCCGTGAGATCCAGATCGGTGGGGAATATATGAATGATCTGACCGCTGTAGGGCAAACCATCAAAAGATCTCCCGGGCATCAGCAAAATTTTATCGATGCCGTGAAATCCAGGCAACAACCGGAATCCAACCTGGCTTATGTGCGGGAAATGACCCTGCCCATGCACCTGGGTCTGATCTCATGGCGGCTCGGGCGCCGGCTGGAATGGAATGTTTCAAAAGAAAAATTCAAAAAGGACCCGGAAGCCAATCAACTCCTTAAACGGAAATACAGGAAAGCGTATAATTGGTAGAGATCAGCAGTCCGTGATCAGCAGTCAGGAATCATGAGGTCCCAATCAGCGAGGAGCGATCAGCGGTCAGCTTTCAGTAATGTTTAATTATCCTATCCACAGCCCACCTGCACTCACCTTTATTTCTTTTAAAAATTTACCTAAGTCGGGAATCTCATATCTACCAGGTTACGGTAATTTGAGCCCTATAATTTAAGCTCTATATTCAAGGGCCTCGGGATGAGGTAAGGCTAATTGCCGGCAGCTCACGGCTAATAGCTGATCACAGGCCACAGTTCATTTATTGATCACGGTTTTTGTGCCGATCCAATATATATTGTCCCATCCATTCCCATGGCTGTTGAAAAGCGATTTCAGTTTGTCCAGAGACTGAGCCTTGGGGAAAGGCGGGGCAAAGCCACCCCGGGCTGTACTGAAGAACAGGTATTTTTTATCCGGGGTCACGTAGGGGCAATATGTAAGCCCCGGGCCATTGATTTTGTTACCTAAATTTATTGCCTGGCTCCATCCCCGCGTGGTGTCCCGGTATGCGATAAAAAGATCACCCTGGCCCAGATTCCCTTCGCGCCGGTAACCGGTAAAAAGTACATAGGACTCATCGGGATCCACAAAGGCATTGAATTCCGCTCCTTTGCTGTTGATCGTTCCAGGCAGGCTCACCGCGGGCAGATAAGAAGAGTCCTGCTTTTGACAGAGCACAATATCTTCATCCTGACCCTCCATCACCCTGGTGAAATAGATATTGCCATTCCTGGCGACGGAGGGGTAAAATTCGTTTTGATCGGTATTCACGGGAAAGGGGAGGGCTACCGGTTTGCTCCACCGCCCTTCCTCGCGCGATACATACCAGATATTGTAGTCGTTTTTTTTTCCAGGCCCCATAGGCCGGTTTGAAACAAAATAAAGCTTCTTGCCGTCGGGTGAAAAAGCCGGTTCAAGGTCAGAAAACATGCCGCTGAATTCTGCCACTTCCGGCCTGGTCCATTTCCCCTTCTTTTTTATTGAATGCAGGATGGTGCTGAACAGCCCGTTTTTATATTGAAGGGTGTAATAAAATGAACTGCCATCCGGGGCCATGGCAAAATCACGGTTGCCGAATTCATCCGAAACCCGGCCGGGAGCGAAAAGCAAAGCCGATGTATCGGGCCAGGGGTCAAACGGATCCTGCATTTTCCGGGTATTGGATTGGGACAAGGCCCATGAAATACAAAGCAGGAAGCAGGTGGGAATGAGTATAAAATTTTTCATGCCGATAGATACGAAAAAAGGCCTCGAATGCATTAAGGCCTGTATAAAAAAAAGCCCGCCGCAGGGGTAACGGCAGGCTTAACCATTAAAAAATGCTATGAAAAAGTTTCTTTTACTCTATTTCAACTGGAAGGTCGTCGTACCGGACAGGTAACCTTTGTTGTAAACTTCAACGGTATAGGTCCCTTCCTGGAACGGAATGTTCGGTTGCCAGTTCATGCAGGTATTCTGCGGTTTGTTTTCGTACTTCACGCCTTTTAGTGAAGTGTATTTGATTTCTTCATTGTTGGCCTGATTTACCAGCACACCGGAACCAAGGTTTTCCAGAGCCTGGGTTTCGCCGTTCGGGTTGATCACCCTTACATAGAACTGTTCAACACCGGATTCGGTGACGTTGTTTTCTGTTACATCAAAACAAATGCGGAGGCCATCGATGGCTTTTGCTTTGTTGCGGTCCACTTCTTTGCCGCTGCTTTTGATCCGGTATCCGCTGATGTCAATGTTGTTTACTTTAACCACGGAGGCAATGTTCACTTTTTTAACCAGAGTGGTGTTTTCGGAAGCGAGCTTCTCTTTTTCGCTGATCAATACGGCTTTGGCAGTGCTCAGTTCTTCATTGACTTTTTTGGTCTCTTCCAGGTTGCTGGTCAGGGATTTCTTTTCCTCGTTCAGCATGTTGTTGCTGGTAGCCAGGTTGGCATTTTCCTCTTTGAGCTTATTGATCTCTGCAAGGTATCCGTCGACCTGGGTGCGGAGGTTGGCCATTTCTTTTTTGGCGGAAACGAGATTTTTGGAATCACCCAGCATGCGGGCGATCCGGTCCTTATTGGCCTTCAGTTCGACCTTTTGGGTCTCGATCAGTTCGTTGAGGGCTTTGTTGTCGGTGCGTTGTTTTTCCAGGTCCTGGAGGGCTTCATAGTATTGTTTTTCCAGTTCAGCTTTGAGCCTTTCGGATTCGGTAAGTTTGGTGGTGGTGTTTACAATGATCTCCTGTTGTTTTTGCTTATTGAAAAACAAATAAGCATTTGCTGCTACAGAAGCAATCAACAAACCAATAATGATCGGCAAGTAGTTGCTTTTTTTAGCGGTGTTGTTGGAATTGTACTCTGACATGTTTTTAGATTTTTAGTATTACAAAGTTATGTGGTATTAACGCAGCCCGGCCCCCCGCTTAGTATTTTGAACTGTAAAATTTACATAATGGCTTGTTAACAATCCGGGTCCTATTTCCATGACGGTGAGGGCTTTGCATGCCTCCCGCTTGTCCCAAAAGGAAGAAGGCAATACTATAAACTGGGTGTCCGGAGCCCGGGAATCAAGCCCTGAGGGGCATTTGGCCCCTCCGTGCTGCACGGCATCCGGCGGACAATTGATGAATTTTGAGCATTTTTGCTTATAATTTAGGTGAATGGAAAATACCAAACCCCAGGATATTTTATTTTTTGATATCGAGACCGTATCCGGAAAAGCGGAGTTCTGGGAGCTCTCCGATACCATGAAAGCGCTCTGGAAACTCAAAGCCAATGCCTTCACCCGGTCCTACGACCAACCCATGACCGATGGAGAAGTCAGCGAATTTTATAAACAGAAGGCTGCCATCTTTGCAGAGTTTGGGAAAATCATATGTATATCGGTGGCCCGCTTTGCCTATGAAGAAGGCCAGGAAATGAAGCTGAAAGTAAAATCCTTTTTCGGCCATGACGAAAAAACCATACTCAGCGAATTTGGCGAAATGCTGAAAAAACGCTTTAACCGGGATGAACACCGCATTTGCGGACATAACATCCGCGAGTTTGACGTGCCTTACCTTTGCAGGAGAATGATGGTCCACCGGATCCCCTTCCCGCGGATCCTGAACCTCAGCGGCAAAAAACCATGGGAGTCCACCCACATCGATACCATGCAATACTGGAAATTCGGCGATATCAAACATTATACTTCCCTCAACCTTCTTGCCAACGTGCTGGGTATTGAAAGCCCCAAGGACGATATCGACGGCAGCCAGGTAGGCCCCGTCTACTGGCAGGAAAATGACCTGGCCAGGATTGTGGAATATTGCCAGAAGGATGCCATCACCGTGGCACAGCTTTACCTTTATTTCAATCATAAAAATCCGCTCGGCCGGGACCAGATAGAAATATTTCAATGAAAGACCAACCCCTCGTAGCGCCTTCCATTCTGAATACCGATTTCACCGAATTGGGCAGGACGATCGACCTGCTTAACCGGAGCGAAGCCGACTGGATCCACCTGGACGTCATGGATGGAAATTTTGTTCCCAATATCTCTTTTGGGATTCCAGTCATACAGAATATCCGTAAAAGAACGGACAAAACCCTGGACGTACACCTTATGATCGTGGAACCGGAGCGTCATCTCGAGGCATTTCGTGACGCCGGGGCGGACATCATCACGGTGCATTATGAAACCAGCCCCAACCTCCACCGGACCATTGAACAAATTCACGCCCTGGGTGCAAAAGCCGGAGTGGCCATCAATCCGCATACCCCCGTGGAATTGCTGCGCGACATCCTCGAAATCCTGGACCTGGTATTGATCATGTCGGTGAATCCCGGATACGGAGGACAGAAATTTATTTATCAGTCCATCCCCAAAATCAGGCGTCTGAAACAGATGCTGGCCGAAGAAAACCTGAATCCCCTGGTAGAAATTGACGGGGGCATCGGCCTGCAAAATGCGGAACCGGTGGTCAAAGCCGGCGTGGACGTCCTGGTGGCAGGCAATTCGGTGTTCTCTGATCCGGACCCGGCCTCTGTCATTCATCGTCTTAAGAAGTTCTCCAAATCCTCTTTTTTCGTATAGCCAGGTATGCTTAAATTCCTATGCGCCTGCATCCCTTGCCTGTTCAGCTTCCTTTTGCTCCGGGCACAGCCAACTGCAACGATCACCGGCCTGGTGAAAGATGTGGAGAATAGTCGGGCGGTCGATGTAGCTACCGTCTTTGTCCGCGCCCATAATATCAGTACGGAAACCGATGAAAACGGCAACTATCTTCTCCGGGTTCCCGCCAATACCAACCTGTTGCTGGAAGTCAGTCGCATAGGTTATAAAAATGCATCTTATCCGGTAAGGGCGATCGAGCCCGGGACCACACTGGGCATTGATATCGACCTGGTCCTGGAATCTTCCAATCTTGAAGTGATCATCCGGGAAAGCAATGTCCGAAACAGGGGCATGATCCGGGAAAACCTGGAAAACCTCAAACTGATCCCTTCCGTCACCGGCAATTTCGAAAGCATTCTTCCCCATATAGCCCTGGGTACCTCCAGCGGTACCGGGGGCGAACTCAGCAGTCAGTATAATGTGCGGGGTGGGAACTATGATGAAAACCTGGTTTTTGTAAACGATTTTGAAGTCTATCGTCCCCAGCTGGTTCGCAGCGGCCAGCAGGAGGGTCTGACCTTTCCCAATGCTGACCTGATCAGGGACATGTCCTTTTCGTCCGGAGGGTTTGAGGCGCGTTATGGTGATAAACTTTCCTCTGTGCTGGATATTCACTACCGGAGGCCTGATTCGGTGAAAGGATCCGTGTCCATGTCATTGCTGGGTGCCACGGGGCACCTGGAAGGAAGCCGTGAGGTCGGCCGGAGCACTTATCGAAAATTTACTTACCTGGTCGGCGCCCGCTACAAAACAAACCGGTACCTGCTCAATTCCCTTCAATTGAAAGGGGAATATGTTCCCGACTTTGCCGATGTCCAGGCGTACCTGACTTATGATATTAATAAGAACTGGCAACTGGGCGCATTAGGAAATTACAATTCGTCCATCTTTCGTTTTGTCCCCTTGTCCAGGAGTACAGCTACGGGCCTGATTGATTTTTCTTTAAAACTAAGCGCCAATTTTGAAGGCCAGGAAATTGACCAGTTTAAGACGGGAATGGGAGGAGTATCCTTGACATTTATCCCGGAGAGGAAAAAAAACCCGCTTTTCATCAAGTTCCTGGGCAGCGCTTATCAAAGCCTTGAAAAGGAAACCTTCGATATCATCAGCGATTACCGTCTGGCCCTCATCGAAACGGGCCTGGGTTCGGAAGACCAGGGTAAGGAACTGGCGCTCATCGGCAATGGGATTCAGCATCTGTATGCACGCAACCTGCTCTTCCTTAAGGTCCGCAATGTTGAAATGAAAGGAGGATATGAGTACAGCCCGGGCGCCGGGCGTGAAAGGACCCATTTTTTTCAATGGGGAATGAAAGCGCAGCGTGAAGAGATCCTGGACCGCCTCAACGACTGGGAGCGGTTGGATTCAGCCCTTTACAGTCTGCCGCACACGGAACGGGACGTGATCATAAAAAATGTCCTTAAAACCAGGAATGAACTGGAATCCACCCGTTTTTCAGCCTATTTCCAGGACGAATATACCATCCAGCGTGAAGGGCTGGGTGAACTGCGGTTGTCTGGGGGAATACGCATGGCCTACTGGACACTCAACAAGGAATATTTTATCAACCCAAGGGTGCAGGTATTGTACAGGCCGGGCCAATGGCAGAGAGACATTACCCTTCGCCTTGCGGGAGGCTTATATTATCAGCCGCCATTCTATCGTGAACTGAGGACCCCGGAAGGCCTGGTCAACCGAAATCTGCAATCCCAGAAATCAGCCCATCTGCTGGCCGGTTTTACCTGGGATTTTACAAGGGGGACTAAACAACCGGTTCCTTACCGCCTGGTGGGAGAAGTGTATTATAAAAAATTGTGGGACCAGGTCATCTATGATATTGATAATGTCAAGATACGGTACTCAGGAATGAATGACGCCTCCGGGTATATCACTGGGATGGACCTGAGGCTTAACGGGGAATTTGTCCGGGGATCCGAATCCTGGTTTAACCTGTCTTTCCTGCGCGCCAGGGAAGCCATCACCGGACTGCAGCACCAGAGAAGGGAAAAAGGAGAAGCCGAGGGGAAGAATGTCACTGACGTACCAAGGCCCACCAACCAGTTTCTCACCTTCAGTGCTTTGTTTCAGGATTATTTGCCCGGCAACGAAAATTTAAAAGTCAATCTGAATCTGACGGTAGGTACAGGTCAGCCTTTTGGAATTCCAGGGAACAACCGGGTTTTCAGGAACACTTACCGTTATCCGGCTTATCACCGGGTCGACCTGGGTTTTTCTTATCTCATCTGGGACAAAACCTGGTTGGCCAGGCGGTCAAAGCATCTGTTCCGTTTTGCGGAAAATGCCTGGATCAGTGCCGAGATTTTCAACCTGCTGAAGGTGCAGAATGTGGCATCCAATACCTGGTTCAAGTCTATATACAATGTGCAGTACGCCATCCCCAATTACCTCACTTCCAGAAGGATAAATGTCAAGTTCCGGATAGGCTTCCATTAAAAAGTTACAGATTGACCCCTTGTTATCCTGAAATTCGAATTTTATCCTTACTTTTGCATCCATTTTTTAACAAATACTACTAAATGTTTATCATTTTATGGCAGTAAAAATCAGACTTCAGCGTCACGGCCGGAAAAAGAGGCCGTATTACCACATTGTAGTGGCCGATGCCCGGGCTCCCCGGGACGGAAAATTCATCGAGTTGATCGGCACCTATAACCCGATCACCAAACCGGCGACCATTGACCTCAACCGGGATAAAGCCCTGGACTGGCTCGGTAAGGGAGCGCAGCCCACCGACACCGTAAGGAATATCCTGAAGTTCAAAGGGGTGCTTTATAAAAAACACCTCATGCGTGGTGTAAAAAAAGGCGCCATGACTTTAGAAGAGGCCGAACAGAAATACCAGGCTTTCATCCAGGATAAAGACCGTGCAAATGCCCAGTTGGTGATCAAGAGCGCCTCGGAAGTAAAGGCGTTCCACGAGATGGTTTTTGGCAAAGCCAAGCCATCCAGGAAAAAGGCTCAACCGGAAGCTACAGCCGAAGAAACGGCCAGCCAGGAATAATCCTGACAGACACAATATTATTTTTAATCTGGTAAAGCGCTTTTTCGTTTTACCAGATTTTATTTTTAAAAAAATCAATCCATGGAAAAACTGGATCCTAAATATCTAGAGCGGGTAAATGCTATCCGCGAAAACATCCAATCTTCGGAAAACCTCCAGGCCTATCTTGAAGAAGAGACGGAACAAGCCTTTCAGGCGCTTCGTGACGAATTTGAACCTGAGATTCACGCCCTCTATACCGAAGTGGGCGAAATAAAACCCCTTCAGTTGATTGACCTGGAACAATACCTGCTCGGTGAGGAATTTGAAGGTCTCTACCTGCCCAAAATTCTTGGGTACACGGTGCTGCGCGGAGATGTCAACGAACAGGTAAAATACCGAAGGCCCCAGGACCAGTTTGGACTGGCAGTGCACGCACTGGCTACCAACAACAATTTTGAATTGTTGAAAAATAAAACGGGGCAAACCCTGCAGATCGGATTTTCCCTGTCCAGTGACATCTGGGTATCCAACCTGATCGACCATATTGAAAACAAAAGAAGCAGGCAGTATTTTGAAAACATCCGAACCAATAAAATCACAGACGAACAGGAAAGGGCCCTTGCCCTAAAAAAATACGGAAGGCAGTTTGGGACGGCTCCCTATCATTCGGCAGAGTTTCCCAAGACCCCGGAGGACCTCAAAAGCCTGTATATCCCCCTGCAGGAATTTCTGCTGCACCGGATCAGCCGTTTTCAGAACAATGAAAGTCTTACTCCTTACCTGGTAGACCTGCTTAAAAATGAAAAGCTGTACCACCTCTCCGAGTTTTGGTCCATCGTCTTCATCGTCACCAACTTTTTCCACCTGGAAGGAAGCGACAAAGAACTGCTGATCAAACTGCTGAATGAAAACCGGCGCAATTCACCGGATTTCAGTGAACAATATTTTAATTTTCTGCACAGCATGCACCAGTCGGGTATCCGGTTTGATGCCAACGTGGACCGCAATGCCGCCGGCCTGCTTGACCAGGACATACAAGACGATGTCAGCCGGTATTACCACCTAGCGGACCTCATTCATTCCAAGGGATACATGCATGAGGATACCATAGATGCCGTCCGTGCTTTCTACGAATCCAATGAAGGCCTCTCGGTGATCAATACGACCGTGCGGGATACCATCCTCGGTTATTTTAAAGGGCTGCTTGAAAACCTCGGTGAAACCGAGTACCACGATTATTTTTCAATGTCGAAGATTTTTAACACCTATATGAAGATTTTCGCAAATGAAAAATTCAACCAGGAAGTGCAGGGCCTCAATCAGCATTTTATCCACAAACTGCTGGCGAAATACAACGATAAAAGAGGAAAAGATTACCAGGAAATCAAAAAATTTGTCTCCGCCCATTTTGCCGAGTTGGAATACATGAAGGAAAAGGACATCACCGAATTGTTTAAAACCCGGAGAAAAAAAGCTTCAGTCTGAACTGGCCGGGGCTGACCAGAAAGGGCAAGGGATATTAAATTTTATTTTAACTTGATTTAGGACCGGATCATTCGGACATTTACATTTCGTTTAGAAATTCTTGCTAACGAATTCGGTAAATTGCCCGTTCTTATTTTATGCTTCGAGATCTGGTAACATCATTTAAGGCTTATTGGGAAGCCTGGACCATCATAGTGGACAAGAAGCTATGGATGTACCTTGTCATACCGGGGCTGATCAGTCTTTTTTACGGCCTCACGGTCGGTTTTACGGCCTGGTATTGGTCCGACAACCTGAAGGACCTGATCTATACCATACTGCCCACCGATTCGAACAGCAGGATCCTTTCCAAAATTACATCGGGCATCGTTGGAGTAGGCATTGCCACCACCGGGGTCGTTATTTATAAATATGTGATCATGATTCTTCTTTCACCGATTCTCAATGGGTTATCCAGAAGGGTGGAGGAGGCGGTGATCGGTTATTCCATTTCCTACCGTAAAGAATCGGATGAAACGGTCCTTAAAGAATACAGTCGCAGCCTCCAGTTCGGCCTGCGGAATTTTTTAAAGGAAATCCTGTTTACCTGCGGACTTCTAATCATTGGATTAATCCCTTTTATGGGTTATGTGGCTACTCCGGCCATTTTCCTGATTCAGGCCATGTATGCCGGATATGTCAATCTCGATTTTACCCTCGGCCGTTATTTCAGCATCAATGGAAGCATAGATTTTATCCGAAAAAATTTTGGTTTCAGCCTTGGCAACGGCATTGCTTTTTTCCTGATCATCATGATCCCGGTAGTAGGTCTTTTTTTCGCGCCCACCCTGGGCACTGCAGCGGCTACCCTTAAATCCGTTCCGCGGATTTACAGGCCTTCCATCGCCTGATTCGCTGTTCCACCGGCTTATTTTTTTTGTACCTTGCCCCTTGATTCAACATGGGTTTTTCAGCTTATATATTGGAGAGTTTGAGGCGCTATGGAAAAGCTGAAATCGGTTCCTGGGGGAGTTTTATTCTCGATTATACCCCTGCCTCATGGAGTGTTACACGGCAAGCGTTTGAGCCACCCAAAGCCAGCCTCCATTGGTTGCCTGGCAACTCCGGCAATCTCAATACCATGGCCTCTGTAGTTTCCAGGCTGCATGAGGTGGATTTGCCGGAAGCTTCCCGTTTCCTGGAGTCGGTGTTCCGGAAATTCGAAGAAACCCTTGGACAGAAACAGCCTGTAAAACTGGGTATCCTGGGTCAACTCAGGGAAGCTCCCGGGGCCGGTGGACTGGAGTTTCTGCCGGAAGCCAATCTCCCCGCCTTATTCGAATTTGCTCCCCTGAAACTCAATCCGCTGCCTGCTCCAGTCCCCGATAAATCACCGCGGGTTTGGTTATGGCTGACTCTGGTGGCAATCGCCCTTACCCTGGCCGGTTTATTCATTTATTTTCTCAATATCCCTTCCCCGCAGATCAGCGCCACCAAGGCCGTTTCCCGTTCCGCCACCAGTTTAAAGGAGGTCAACATCGCCCCCCACACTTCGGATACCGCTGCCGGCGAGGAAGAGGTGGCCGAAGCTTCCCCCCTTATTCAGGAACGGATCATCATTACCGGTACCTTTTGTAAAACGGCAAACATCAACCACATGAAAGAAAAAATACAATACATGCAGTACCGGCTTTATGAAGAAAAAGTGAATGAAGAATGCGTTCGCCTTGGCATCTATGTATATGAGGAAGAAGACCTGGAACTGACCCTCAAGGACATCCGCATGTATATAGAACCCACCGCCTGGGTATTACACTAAAGGATTTCAAAAAATCAGCCTATGCGTTTTCAGAGCCTGCCTCTTATCAATAACCCGGAAAGCCCCTTGTTTTTTTTAGTATCAGGGCCTTGTGTGATTGAAAGCCGGGAACTGATTTTTGAAACGGCAGGCCACCTGGCCCGGCTGACCCGGCAACTCGGGATTCCATTCATATTCAAATCTTCTTACCGTAAAGCCAACCGTTCCAGCAAGGACTCCTTTACCGGTCTGGGCGATATCATTGCCCTGGAGTATCTTAAGGAAGTCCGGGACCATTTCGGAATACCCGTGCTCACGGATATCCATTCAGAGCAGGAGGCCATTCTAGCAGCACCTTATGTGGATGTTCTCCAGATTCCGGCTTTTTTATGCCGCCAGACCAGTCTGCTGGAAGCTGCTGCGGATACCGGAAAAGTCATCAATATAAAAAAAGGGCAGTTCATGGGCCCGGAAGCTATGAAATTTGCGGTTGAGAAAGTCCTGTCCCGTAACAATCCTCAGGTCTGGCTGACTGAAAGAGGCACCACCTTTGGCTACCAGGACCTGATCGTGGATATGCGATCTATCCCCATCATGCAGGGGCTTGGCGTGCCTGTGGTGCTGGATGTCACGCATTCACTCCAGCAACCCAACCAGGCATCCGGCGTCACGGGAGGGCGGCCGGCCCTCATTAAAACCATGGCGTCAGCAGGCATTGCCGCGGGTGCAGATGGCCTGTTCATCGAAACACATCCCAATCCTTTGGTGGCTAAATCGGACGGAGCAAATATGCTTTCCCTGGACCGGATGGAAAATTTGTTGATGCATCTCGTACGCATCCGGAGAGCCCTCCTTCCCAACGGCTGATATGGAACCAAGGTTGGAAATCGTCACCGATCCTGCTGACCCGGAACAGGAAAATGCCCTCAGGATGAGCCTGGCCCGACGGTTGGGCCGGGAGGTCAATGAACTGCCCGCCTTTCGGGTACACAAACGTTCACTCGATGCCAGGAGGAATCCGGTCTACCGGTATCAGATCGAACTTTCATCGGATAACTCCCTTACCAGAGAACCTGAAATTAGGAACAGCTTCAAAGATGTCCGTTTCGCGCCGGCTGTCGTGATCGTTGGTGCAGGCCCTGCCGGATATTTTGCAGCCCTGGAATGTTTATTTCTTGGACTTCGGCCAATCGTGCTGGACAGGGGAAAAGATGTAAAGGCCAGGCGAAGGGACCTGAAAGCCATTCAGCAGGATCATATAGTCAACCCGGACTCAAATTATTGTTTTGGAGAAGGAGGAGCCGGAACTTATTCTGACGGTAAACTCTATACCCGCAGCGGCAAGCGAGGGGATATCGGTAAAATTTTACGCCTTTTTGTGGAGCATGGCGCTGATCCCGATATCCTCATCGATGCCCATCCGCACATCGGGTCCAACAAACTTCCCGGGATCGTGGAGGAAATCAGGGCCAGCATCCTCAGGTTCGGAGGAGAAGTTCATTTTAATCAGCGGGTTGTTGATTTCAGTATCCGGGACCGGGTGATGAAATCGGTGATTTCTGCCTCCGGAGCCGAATTTCCAGGCGAAGCATTTATCCTGGCCACCGGGCATTCTTCCCGTGACATCTATCATCTGCTTCACCGGAAAAACCTAAGGTTGGATGCTAAACCCTTTGCCCTGGGGGTGCGGATAGAGCATCCTCAACAGCTGATCGATCAAATACAATACAACAAGGCCAGAAGGGAAAGTTATCTTCCGGCGGCAAGTTATTCCCTTTCCTGTACTTATAATGAAAGAGGCGTATTTTCATTTTGCATGTGTCCCGGAGGCTTGATGGTCCCTGCGGCGACCGCACCCGGAGAGATCGTGGTCAATGGCATGTCCCTTTCCAGAAGGGATAGCCGGTTTGCCAATTCCGGTATGGTGGCCGCCGTATTTCCGTCCGATTTTAAAAATACAAACGATCCCTTTTGTTGCCTTGAATTTCAGCAGGAAGTGGAACAGTCTGTTTTCCGTGCGGGCGATGGTTCTCAGCGGGCGCCCGGGCAAAGATTGACGGACTTTTTGAATAATAAAATATCTGTCAGCCTGCCCGATGCGTCTTATATCCCGGGGTTATGGTCAGCCCCGGTGCACGAGTTGTTGCCGGCTTTTATTATAAAATCACTGAACGCGGGGTTAAGGCAGTTTGCAAAGCAGATGAAAGGCTATATCACCGATGAAGCTGTGGTAGTGGCCACGGAAAGCCGGACAAGCAGTCCCGTGCGCATTCCCAGAAATTCATTATCTATGCATCCCGATTGCGAAGCGCTTTTCCCCTGCGGGGAGGGAGCGGGATATGCCGGAGGGATCGTCTCGGCGGCGATGGATGGACAACACTGTGCAAAAGCAGCCCTGCAATACATTCTAAAATAAACCCGACCGATGTGAAAGACTGGATTGATTTAATGGGACGCATTTTTATCTCCCTGATCTTTTTCTGGGAAGCCTACGATTCCATCGCTTATTTTGAATCGGTCAAAAGGACCATGAACACGTATGGCCTGACGTGGAATCCCGACCTCTTACTCACCCTGGCCATCATTCTGCTGATCGTTGGCGGTTTGTTTATCCTGATCGGGTACCGTGCTTCAGCGGGGGCGTTGATGATCTTGATGTATTGGGTACCGGTTACCTTTATCGTTCATTCATTCTGGAACGATCCCATACCCGAACGCCGGATGCAGTCTATTCAGTTCATGAAAAATATAGCCATTATCGGCGGGCTGATGATCATCCTGGTCAACGGGGCGGGCAGATTCAGCATCAAGCGATTGATTGCAGCCAGCCGGCCCCCGAAAACCAAATGGTGACGGGCAGCTTCTTTCCATTCAGACGACGAAATGAGAGTACACGAAAGAGACTTCCTACTGAGGTCCTCTCGGCAATACCTGAAATTCATGCAACAACTCATAACCCTGGTCGTCGACCAGGGTGAGCCGGTGGTGCCCGGGCCCGGTGTGCAAAGCATATTCATGGAAATCACGGGTATAACCCAGATAACGGTCATCCAGGTGCCAGTAAACCGTGACGTCTTTTTGAAGGTGAGCCAGCTTGAAAACGACTTCCCCTGGGTTTCCATCCCGGTCAGTGGGGATTAAAATGGAGCTCTGGTTCTGGGGAAATATCATTTTCATTCTTTTTCCCTGGGTTCCTGTGCACGAAGGATCCCAGGCTGGAGCGGCTTCGTAATCCGGATGACTCCGGCTGTAATAAAACGCCTGAACCGGAGGCATACTGAAAATCACCCGGGAAACCATCGAACCCGACTGGCTGCACCCTTGATTTATGCGCAGGTCATTTTGCGGGTTGAGCCATATGGAAGAATGCAGGTTACATAAAGGACTGAGGTCATGGTGCCGGTCGTTCAGCAAGGTATCGGTCACCGGACAAATGACGGCAGCTTTCATGCCACTGGCCCGGCAGACCACCACGGTATTTAATTCATCCAATGGCGCTTCAAACCAAGACTGCCCGCTGCGGGGCAATCTTGAAAAGAGGTCGAACAAAAGGGGGGCTGCCGCCTTGATTCCCAGAAGACCAGGCCTTCCTTCCCCATCCGCATTTCCAACCCAAATCCCAACCGTATAATCCGGATCCAGGCCAATGGCCCAGGCGTCACGAAAACCATAACTGGTGCCGGTTTTCCATGCGATTTCCCTCGACTGGGTAAAAGAAGCCCATTTTCCTGATTCATCGGGGCGATTCAGGCTTTTGAGGACCTCCAGGGTCTGATAAATACTGGCCGCACTGAGCAGGATTGGATCTTTAAGCCCATTGGTGTGCGGAGTTAAGGGTTCCTTTTCAAGCAGGGTCAGTGGATGAATATCGGAAGCAAAGTATTGACGGTCTTCCTGGTTGAATTGCATCAGGATGCGGGCCATGGAAGCATAGGCCCCAGCCAGGTCCCATAAGGAGGATTCCGCTCCACCCAGGATAAGGCTGAGTCCATAATGTGAAGGCGGCCGGTTGATATGCCTGAGACCAAGTTGACGAAGATTGTGATGAAATTGTTCGAGGCCAAAATCCTGGAGCAGATTTACAAAAGGAATGTTCAGAGATTGGACCAGCGCCTGGTCCAGGGGGATCATGCCGCTGTATTGCCCAGAAAAATTCTGAGGCTGGAACCCGTCGATGACTACCGGGATATCATCCGCAAGGGTCCCGGGAAGGATGGTGCCCCGGTATAAGGCGGAAGCGAATAAAAATGGTTTTAAAATGCTTCCCGTACTCCTGGGAGCCTGGACATGGTCCACAAAAGGGCTGAGTCTGGTATTCGGGGCGTTGCCGCAATAAGCCAACACCTTCCCAGTCCTCGTATCAGCCACCAGCAGGGCGATATTTTGAATGTATTGGCCGGAAAGTTGTTCATGTGCCCAGGTGGCTAGGTCCCTGGTCATTTGTTGAAAGGAATAGTCCAAGGTGGTAGTTAAGCGATAACTGGAAAGTGCAGTCTTTGCCAGGTAATCCAGGGCATGTGGGGCCAGGTCGGGCAAGGGCCGGGGCGCGGCGGGCACCGGTTCCATGAGAGCCAGCCGGTAAGTCATGGAATCCAGCACACCAAGGCTACAGAGGCGATCCAGGAGCCGATCCCGCTTTGCCTGGAGGGATAACCTGTTTTTTCCGGGATGGATCAAGGAAGGGCTGTTTGGCAACACGGCCAGGCAGGTGGCTTCAGCCCAGGACAGCTTAGCCGGCGTTTTGTCAAAATACCTCCAGCAGGCGGCTTCCAGGCCTACCACATTGGAACCGAAAGGCGCCCTCGAGGCATAATCTTCAAGAATCTTTTTTTTGGACCATTTCAATTCCAGGGAGATTGCCCAAAACATTTCGAGGCTTTTGTTCCAAAGATTTCTGCTCCGCCCACCGCGCCGCAGCCGGATGTTTTGCATGGTGATGGTGCTTCCTCCACTGACAATCCTGCCTGCCCTGAAGTTCCGGACCAGGGCTTTGACCAGGCTTGCCGGATTGATGCCCGGATGCCTGAAAAAATGCCGGTCTTCGTATGCAAGAAGGCTCGTGATGTATTTTTCGGGAAGCGCTTCTCCGGCACTGAACCTCCATTGCTGGTCCAAAGAAAGCCTCGCACCCAGCAGGCGGCCATCGGACGAATACAAAGCCAGGCTGTATGGCGTGGAAGGAGAGGGGATCGTGCACAAGCCCAGGACAAGGCAGAGCGCCGGCGCAGTTAACCAGATCAATACTGTTTTTTTCATTCGTCGGCTGGCTTCATCGGATCTCAAATTTATTTGCTTTCAGGCATTCAAGGGAGGAGGCACCAACTTCCTCCTTTTAATTTACGTTTTATAAGATATGAAACTGTTTTTATATGTATTGGTGTTTTTGTCGTGCTCCGGCTACGGATGCCACAAAACCGGAGAGGAGCCGGGGGCTTGCATCAAGGTCCGGATTGTGAGCCAAATTTGTGCCGAGGCGGTCTTCCAGCTTATGGATTCATCCAATTTTCACCTGGGGGAAAATGGATGGAAACAGGGAGATCAAACCTTTGACCAGGTCTTCCATTCATTTCTGACCTGCACCGATATCGATTACCTGTCGAAGCTGGCTGCCCCTTCCGTGATTGGCAGGGAATTGTATGTAGATTTCCTGGAAAAAAACGAAGACAGGAATTGCATCGTTTGCGAGGCCACCTTTTCCCATCCTCCGGCCACGCGTCAAATTGTAAAATTCAGATTTGCAGAGTGTAATTAATATGGCCGGACCGCCCGGACCGAAATAGATAAAAAAAGGCAGCCGGTAAGACTGCCTTTTATATTAAACTGAATGGTGCTTGCTGATTACATCATGCCATCCATGCCCCCGCCGGGAGGATGTGCATGGCCGGGTTCCTTGTCTTTCGGTTTTTCGTTGACCACACACTCTGTGGTCAGGATCATCCCTGCGATGGAAGCGGCATTTTCCAGGGCTATGCGGGTTACTTTGGTAGGATCGATGACCCCAGCTTTTTTCAGGTCTTCATAGACATCCGTCCGGGCATTGTATCCCAGGGCGCCTTTGCTGCCAAGTACTTTCTGGAACACCACGCTGCCCTCTACACCGGCATTTTCGGCGATGATGCGCAAGGGAGCTTCCAGGGATTTTTTTACAATCTGGATCCCGATGGTTTCATCTTCATTAGCGCCTTTCATTTTATCCATTGCGGGTATGCCTCTCACCAGCGCAACACCTCCACCGGGCACAATCCCTTCTTCAATGGCGGCCCTTGTGGCATGTAAAGCATCATCAACACGGTCTTTTTTCTCCTTCATTTCCACTTCCGTGGCGGCGCCTACGTAAAGTACGGCAACCCCACCGGACAATTTAGCCAGCCTTTCCTGTAATTTTTCCTTGTCGTAATCCGAAGTGGTGGTTTCAATCTGCTGCTTGATCTGGCCGATCCTGGCCTGGATCATTTTGGTGTCGCCACGGCCATTGACAATAGTGGTATTGTCTTTGTCCACGGTCACGCGTTCGCAGGTGCCGAGGTGTTCCAGA
>CAYOPD010000026.1:0-8064 GCA_964405735.1 uncultured Saprospiraceae bacterium
CCTGCGTCAGCTGGCTTATCCCATCAACAAGCGCAACACCGGAGTGTATTTCAGTCTTGAATTCCAATCCGAAGCAGGAGAATTCATTCCCAAACTGGAGCTCTCCATGAAAAGGGATGAACGCATCCTGCGATTCCTGACCGTGCGGCTGGACAAGTATGGCGTGAAGTACAACGATGACAAACGCAACGGCCTGATCGGAAAACGCAAGGACTGGAAAAAGAAAAGAGCAGAAGACGAAGTTTAATCCACCGTAAAAAAGAATAACATGGCTTCACAAGAAGAAATCAAATTCCTGTCAAACCCCACCCTGGGTCAACAGAGGAAAAAATATTGCCGTTTCCGCAAATTCGGCATCAAACATATTGATTACAAAGATCCGGATTTCCTTATCCAGTTTGTAAATGAGCAGGGCAAACTCCTGCCGCGGCGCATCACGGGAAATTCACTTAAGTATCAGCGTAGGGTGTCCTCTGCTGTAAAGCGGGCAAGACACCTGGCCATGCTGCCTTTCTCAACCGATTTATTAAAATAATTTTTCACCGTCAATCGATCAGAATATGGAAATCATCATGCTCCAGGATGTTGAAAAAGTGGGCGACAAACATACCGTAGTTAAAGTAAAAGATGGATTTGGCCGCAATTTTCTTATTCCGAAAGGCCTGGCCATCATTGCCAATAAAGCAAACCGTGGCCGCCTCGATGAAATGTTGCGCCACGAAGCTGCCAAAGAATCCAAATTAGTGGACACCTACCGTGAAATGGCAAAAAAACTGGTTGGCCAGACCTTGAAAATCGTGGTCAAGGCTGCCTCTACCGGAAAAATTTTCGGCAGTGTCAGCACCGTTCAGATTGCCCAGACCCTTAAAGACCAACTTGGCCTTGAAGTGGAAAGGAAAAAAATCAGCCTTCCCGAAGAAGTAAAAACCCTGGGTACTTATACGGCCAATGTCAACTTTCATAAGGACGTCCCGGCCACGATCGCTTTCGAAGTGATCGAAGGTTAGGCTTTAAGCAAAATCTTATACTAAACCGCAGTTGGACTGTACCAGCTGCGGTTTTTTTTTAGCCATATTTGCCGTGTAAAATTCTGTTCCGGATAACGAACCGGGTTGTCACACAGTTACCACCATACATCATGAATAAAAAAATTATCCCTATACTACTATTTCTGGCCGTCTCCATCGGTTGCTCCTACAACAGCTCTGACCTGGATTGCGCAACCGTCACCGGTGCCCGCTTTTCATCCGCCGGCGGACAGATGCAGACCCTCATTCAGAATAAATGTTTTGGTAGCCAGTGCCATTCCACGGGAGGTAAGGGGGCGGTAAAATGGGTTATCGGATCCTATCAAGACTTGAAATCACACTTTGATCAAATGTATGAGGCGGTAAAATCAGGGGTCATGCCGGAAGCAGGTTCACCCCCGCTTACTGCAGAGGAAATGGACCGGTTTGAATGCTGGCACCAGGCCGGATACCCGGAGTGATATTTCATACCAGGCCGGTGGATAATTACCAGGCCGGAGCTTCGCTCCTCCGAAACAAGTATGGCTCACAGAGCACTCGGAAACCACGGAGGTTTTAATCTGATTTATTTCAATCGTCAAATAATAGTTCGAATCAGCTTCTTTATCCTTGTCCTTTTTTCTCCTTTGACCCTTGACCTTTAACCCTTTACCCTTGATTCAGTTTTTCAATTTATGTAAAATGCTCAACTGCCCACCATAGGTCTTCCTTACATTTTCATCCGTAAAAGTGGTGGCTACATCCCCTGCGGCAATCAACCGCTGGTTCAATAAAATGACCCGGTCGAAATAACGGCCCACGGTAGCCAGGTCGTGATGAACCACCAGCAGGGTATTTCCCTGCACGGCCAGTTCCTTTAATATCTCGATGATTTTTTCTTCGGTGGTGATATCGACGCCGGCAAAAGGCTCATCCAGGAAATAATAGGTGGCTTCCTGGCAAAGCGCGCGCGCCATAAAAACCCTTTGTTGCTGACCGCCGGAAAGTTCACCGATCTGTCTGCGGCTGAAATCGGCCATGCCCACCTTTTTCAGCACCATCATGGCAATCTCATGGTCCTTTTTATCCAAACGGGCATACCATTTTTTGTAGGGATACCTTCCCATCAAAACAATATCCAGGACCGTAGCAGGGAAACTCCAGTCCACTTCGTCTTTTTGAGGAACATAGGCTATCTTCTGACGCCAATCCCCCACGGTCTGATCTCCGAAACGAATCAATCCGGACTGGATATCCACAAGGCCCAGGATGGCTTTGAACAGCGTGGACTTGCCGGCGCCATTTGGACCGACGAGTCCATAAATTTTGCCTGCTTCGATTTCAAGAAATATATTGCTCAGCACCCGCTTGTGATCATAGGTGACCGAAACGCTGTTTATGTGAATCTTAGGGGCGCTCATGCTTTTGATCTTATATTGAACCAGTAAATCACACCACCCATCACTGCCAATGCCAGGATGGACCAAAGCAGGATGCGTTTGGTCTTTTTGGAGCTGTCTTCCGAGCTCCCTGCCTGGCTATCGAGTGGCTTTGTAAGGGCAGTGACGATTACATCCGTATTGTGCTTAAGCATATCGTAGTAGGTTGGTGCAGGGCTCTGTTCATCCCCGATGGAGTCAGAAAAAAGTTTGCCTCCGATACTGATCCGGTTGTCCCTGGCCACCTGTTCGAGCAATTTACCATTCACCGTACTCTCCACAAAGACGGCAGGAAGCCCGTTTTCGCGGATCACCTTGTTGAGTCTAAGGATATCGCTGGTCTGTACGTCGGCATCTGTGGTCGTGCCCAACACCGCTTCCAGGCGGATTCCGTATCGTCTTCCGTAATATTGGAATGCATCGTGGGAAGTGATCAGGACTCTTTTTTCAGCGGGTATTCTCGAGATCTGCTCATGAATATAACGATCCAGTTCTTCGAGTTTTAGCCTGTATGTTTCAAAATTCCGGTTGATGGATGCACTATCCATTGGCGAGAGGGCCACCATGCCTTTCCGGATATTTTCTGCATAGATCACCCCGTTGCTCGCCGTCATCCATGCATGGGGGTCCGATGAGTTTTTATATTTAAGGGATTCGATGGCTTCAATGCCTTCTGTGATCAGGATGGTACTGGCTTTGGTACCGGAATTTTCGATGAGCTCGCCCAGCCAGCCTTCGAAGGTCAGGCCGTTCCGGAGGATCAGGGAGGCGCCGAGACATTTCTGCACATCTCTAGGGATGGGTTCATATATATGCGGATCGCCACCGACCGGAACAATGGCATCGTATCTGAAGTGTTCACCGCCCACTTGCCTTGCCATGTCCATAAAAATGGAGGCGGAACCCAGTATAAGCGGTTTTTCCTGCTGGCCCAAGAGGGAGATGCTGGCCAGGAGACAGAGGGTTAATTTTAAAATTTTCATGGTCAGTTCTGGTTTTTCTTTACATAAATATTCTGGGCAGCTTTGGGGCTTAGCAGGGTTTCCGCTCCGGTGGCGGTCTCGATGCGCACCGAGCCGTCATAACTGTGTTTTTCCTTGATCAGGAGGCTTGCATTGATGTGCAGGTCCCGGGAATCCAGGTATTTTAAAAAATCCACATCGTGTTCCCTTACCCCTACAACCAGGGCTTGATCCCCTGCCTGAAGGGTGTTCAATAAAACCTGGTTGCGCAGGGTAAACTTACCGCTGGCATCCGGGATCGGATCCCCATGCGGGTCAAATTTTGGATGGCCCAGGTATGCATCGAGTTGGTCAATCAGGGTGGCCGACTGCACATGTTCCAGCTGTTCGGCGATCTCATGCACAGCGTCCCAGCCAATGGCCAGTTTTTCGTGCAAGAAGGTCTCCCAGAGCCGGTGTTTGCGGATCATTTCGACTGCCATGGACCTGCCTGCCAGGGTGAGATTCACGCCGCGGTATTTGACGTATTCAATGAGTTTTTGTTCAGCCAGTTTCTTCAGCATATCGGTCACCGAAGCGGCACTCGTCGCCAGATGCAGGGAGATGGCTGAGGTACTCACGGAGCTACCTTCCCGCTCAGTCAACTGAAAAATTGCCTTAATGTAATTCTCGACCGTTTGACTTGCCATTAAATTAAATTTAGACAAATCTAAATTTATATTTTAATAATTTAAAATTTATTTTTAAGGCGGTGAGGTTTTGCGTGGGAGTGTCTTGCACCGAGGGTTTTTCTCACGGAGGTCACGGAAACCACGGAGCGATTTTTAAGGGCTATTCAAAAAGGTTTTTCTTTTAAATTCTTCGTGAGCCCCGCGAGCTCAGTGCGAAACCGCCTTGTGAGCTCTGTACGAAGCATCCGTGGGCTCCGTGAGAAACTATACCCCAGATTGTTGTCCCTTCATCCTCTCCGCGTTCTCCGCCAAACGCAATTTTTCGATGATGTCATCGATATTCCCATCCATGATGGCGTCCAGGTTATAAAGAGTGAGGTTGATCCGGTGATCGGTAAGCCGGTTTTGAGGGAAATTATAGGTCCTGATTTTTTCAGAACGATCACCGCTGCCTACCATGGACTTTCGTTGTGCGGCAATGGAATCGTTGTGTTGCTGTACCCGGGCTTCCTGAATTTTTCCTATAAGGCGGCCGAGGGCGATCTCCCTGTTTTTATGCTGGGACCTGCTGTCCATGCTTTCAGCTACCACGCCGGTTGGAAGGTGGGTAAACCGGACCCCACTTTCCGTTTTATTGACATGCTGGCCTCCCGCACCGCTGGACCTGAAGGTATCTATGCGGAGATCGGCCCGGTTGATATTAACATCCTCCAATTCCAGTTTGGGCATGACCGCTACGGTAGCAGCGGAAGTATGCACCCTGCCCTGGGCTTCGGTTTTGGGAACCCTTTGAACGCGGTGTGTACCTGATTCAAATTTCATTTTTCCATAGACATCCTCACCGGTCACTTCCAACACCACTTTATTATAACCGCCGGCGGCGCCTTCATTGACATAGAGCGGTTCTGTTTTCCAGCCCTGTTTTTCAAAATAACGGTTGTACATCCGAAGTAAATCACCGGCAAAGATGCTGGCTTCGTCGCCTCCGGTACCCGAACGGATTTCGAGGATAATGTCCTTGCTGTCTTCAGGGTCTTTGGGAATCAGCCGTTTTTTAATTTCATCTTCGAGGGTTTCCATCTCTTCCTCCAGGCTGGCGATTTCTTCCTTAGCCATGTCACGCAGTTCTTCGTCACCTTCATAAAGCATTTCCCTGGCACTTTTTAATTCTGCCTGGCATTGGGTCTGCCGCCGGAATGCTTTTACGATAGGTTCCAGGTCCTTATATTCCTTATGAATCTTTGAAAATCGCTGGGAATCGCCGATCACTCCGGGATCAGCCATTTGTTCTTCTAAATCATAAAAACGGCGTTCGATCGCCTCAAGTTTGTCCTGCATTTGAAACGCTTGGTAAAAAGATACTACAGCCCGGGGACCGCAATCATACAAAGTTACGGCTTGCCGTGCATACTCCTGCCAACCCCCTGAAATGCGGTTTTAAATCAGGGGTAGAAAGGTCTATCACTTTCCTCCGGTAGCCGGGTTCCTTAGTTTACTGTGTTTGGCACTGTACACGAAATAAATCACGAGTCCAATCACCATCCATCCCAGCGCGGTCAGTTGGGTGCCTGCGGGCAGGCCCAGGATCATGATGGCACAAACTATGGCTCCGAGTAGAGGAACAAACGGTACCCAGGGGGTCCTGAAGGCCCTGGGTGTATCCGGATCGGATTTACGCATCAGGATCACTCCGATACAAACCAGGACAAAGGCAAATAAGGTCCCGATCGAAGTCAGGTCACCGGCCCAGCTTTCCGGGAAAAATCCTCCAAAAATGGACACAAAGACAAAGAGGATCATGTTGGATTTATATGGCGTCCTGAATTTCGAATGCAGATCTGAAAATACGCGCGGCAGCAAACCATCTTTTGACATGGAATAAAAGACCCGGGATTGTCCAAGGAGCATGACCAGGATCACCGAAGAAAAACCGGCCAGGATGGCTATGGTAATGGCCGTAGCCAACCAGCCATACCCGGTCATATAAGTTTGTATCGCGTAGGCCACGGAGGCTTCTTTACCGGCATTCACGAAATCGATATAAGGGGCCACTCCGGTTAAAACATGGGAAAACAAGATGTACAAAACCGTACAAATCACCAGCGAGCCGAGTATACCTATCGGCATATCCTTGCTGGGATTTTTTGCTTCCTGGGCCGCGGTGGATACCGCATCAAATCCGATGAAAGCAAAAAATACAATTCCCGCTCCCCGCAGCACACCGCCCCAGCCATGGTTAAAAAAGCCTTCATAAGGGCTGCCCGGGGCTCCCTGGGGAATAAAATACGGGGTATGATTGTCCGGGTTTATAAATCCCCAGCCAATGGCGATGAATATGAGCACGATGGCTACTTTGATAAAAACAATGACGGCATTGACAATGGCTGATTCCTGGGTGCCCTTGATCAATACCAGGCTGATCAACAGAAGAATCAACAGCGCCGGCAAATTGATGATCCCGCTGGTGATGGACGCCTCCCCTGCCTGAAGGCTGGTGGTCACCACTTCTATCCCATTGCGATTCACCAGATATTCGAATGGGGAGTGGCACCACTCAAAGGGTATGGCACCCCCAAAAATTTTATTGAGGTACTGGCTCCAGGCAATGGAAACCGTGGCGGCTCCCAGGGCATATTCCAAAACCAAAGCCCAGCCAATGATCCAGGCTACCAGTTCGCCCATTGTGGCATAGGAATAAGTATAAGCGCTCCCCGCGATCGGGATCATGGCTGCAAACTCTGCGTAACACAAGCCGGCAAGGGCACAGCCGATAGCAGCAATTATAAAAGATATGGTTACCGCATTCCCGGCATGCCCTCCCGCAGCGGCAGCTGTCCGAACAAATAATCCTGCCCCGATGATCGCTCCGATCCCAAGCAGTACCAGGGAGGTGGCCGTCAGGGTTCTTTTCAGAGATTTTTCTCCATCATCCGCCTGGGCCAGAAGCTGGCTGAGGGGTTTGCGTACAAATAGACTCATTTATGGTTTCTTTAAGCCGTCAAAATAGGAATATTTTAGTAATCAATTGTCAGTATTCAGTGGTCAGTAAGACCGACCCCGGATGACTGACTACTGTACTGACTACTGAAAAAAAATGCCCGCCGCTTGTGACGACAGGCATTCAAAAACGAAAACCTTAAATGCTATGCTAAAAAAGACTAAAGGATTTGTAGGATGTAAAGGATTTGTAAGGATCAGAAGGATTTAAACATGAATGGAATATATTTTGGTAAAGGGGCAAAACTTGTTGGAAGATTTATGGCCAAGCAGCTCAATTTATTCTTATTATCTTATTTTAATTTATCCTACAATCTTATCAATCCTAAAACTCCTACAAATCCTACAAATCCTACAAATCCTATCATATTTTACTCCTCAGTTTCACCGGCATCGTCTTGATTTCCCCATCCCTCATGATCTTGAACTGCAGGATCTGACCAACCCGGGATTCGTCCCGTATTTCAACCAATGCATCAAACGTATTGACATCCCTGCCATCTACCTGGAGGATGATGTCGTCGGGGATCAAACCGCCATAATCCGCTATGCTGCCTTCCTGTACACTCTTGATCAGGAGGCCTTTTTTACTAGGGAGATTTTGTTCTTTGGCCAGTTCCTCATCGATTTCATGGATTTCAATTCCCAGGCTCCCCACACGCTCTACACTGCCGTTTTGGCGAATTTCTGTCACTACTTTTTGCATGAGGTTGACCGGAATGGCAAAAGAATAACCTGCAAAACTTCCGTCGGGGGAATAGATCGCCGTATTGATCCCCACCAGTTTACCGGAAACATCCACCAGAGCACCGCCCGAATTGCCGGGGTTTACGGCCGCATCGGTCTGGATAAATTCTTCGATGGGTTTGGAATCCTGGATGAGGTTAAGTTTATTCCTTCCTTTGGCGCTCACGATCCCTGCGGTAACCGTAAAATCGAGATTGAACGGATTTCCGACGGCAAGCACCCATTCGCCCACTTTCAGGGC
>CAYOPD010000026.1:8164-16005 GCA_964405735.1 uncultured Saprospiraceae bacterium
AAGCCCCTGAACATTTTTTCAAGATCAAAAAATTCATCGAGTCCCCTCGGGGCCTGGCGCCTGGAATTGTCCTGCCTTCGCTGGCTGGCCAATGGGTTGGATTTTGTTTCGATATAGACGACCGACCGTTTGGCTTTTTCGGCAGCCATGGTAAAATCAAATGGGGCAGCCGGGTTTGCCGCCCTGCTCCAGTTGCTGCTCACCGGTTGAAGCAATGAGGCATCACCCTGGTTGCTTGTTTTGGGTTGCAATAGAAGAAAGCCACCTAAGGCAATCATTCCTCCGAAGAGGCCGGCAGAAAATAACTGGAATTTGATGTTCATATCGATCCTGGTTTTTAAGGAATACAAAATTAACAGCATAAGGTAGTAGTATGATCCGCCCTTTTTTCCGTTTAACAATAGTTTAACCGGCAGCAGTGCGGATTTGGCTCCATATTCAATCCGGCAAAGCCTGCCATACAATCCCTCTGAAATCAATTGTGGTCTTTCCCAGCCAGCCTCTTTTGGCCCCTTTTCCTTAAACCTTTCGCAGGCCGCAGGTGCGGGGCTCCCCTATTACCCCCTTCCCTTTTTTGCTCCTTTCCTCCCTTTCTCCTTTCCTCCCTTTCTCCTTAGTTTTGCCCGCCTATTTTAAAGAGCCATGTCGAGGAAAAAAAAGCTGGAGCAGTTTGCTGAATTAGACCGGTTTGAGAATGTCCTGCAATGCACAGATCCGCAAAGCAGCCTGGTAAAACAATCTGATGGAAGCCTGACGGAAGCCCGCGGACACTGGCGGGAACAAATTTTTAAAAACGGCCATCCCCTGGTGGCGGAACTCGCCTGTGGAAAGGGGGAATATACCGTTGCCCTGGCTGAGCGGGATCCCGGAAAAAATTTTATCGGCATTGATATCAAGGGCAATCGCATGCACCGGGGAGCTAAAAAAGGATTGTCCCTCCACTTGCCCAATGCTCGGTTCCTGCGCATCCGGATAGAATGGCTGTCCAACCACTTTGCTCCCGGGGAAGTCGACGAAATATGGATTACTTTTCCGGATCCGTTTCTGAAAAAAAGCAAGTCAAACCGCCGACTGACGTCCCCCTCATTTCAAAATACGTATAAAAGCATTCTTTCTTCCAGGGGAATCGTTCATCTCAAAACAGATAGCCCGGATTTATACCGGTTTACCCTTGAAATCCTGGCTTCGACTCCCGGTGCGGTTATCCTGACACAATCTGAAGATATAGACCGGGATGGCTTGAATGAAGGCATCCTCTCCATTCAAACCCATTATGAGAATATGCACCGTTCATTGGGTATTCCCATACGGTATTTAAGATGGAAATACGGGGAATGATTTTTTGTCCTCCCGCGGTCGCGGGACACCTTTGACCGTTAACCGTGGGATTACCGTGAAAAACCCTTCCTCCCTTACTCCCTTCCTCCCTTACTCCTGATTTGCCTGATGATCCAAAGATTCACAAAAGCAAAAGCCGAGAGCGCGGCCATCATCACCAAAGAAATCAATACTTGGTCTTTTATAAAACGGAAGAGCAGGGGGTGCAATATATAACCCATCAGGGACATGGGAATGAGGATCATGGCTTTCAGCGCATTCGACAACTTGGGGTAAGAAGTGACTTTGGGGGCCATGAATTTATTCAACAAAAGCACAGCAATCCAGAGGCCCAGGAATAAATAAAGCATGAATTAAAGATAAAAAACGGGACCCGATCAATCGCGGTCGTAACGGCAACAGTCATCCAACTTGGCATAAGCCTCGTCAGAAGCTTTCACTTTTTCGGTATCGTAACCTACGGCGGCCACCCGGTGGTGAATCTCGTCCAAGGTGATCTGTTCCGGATTAAAAGTGACGGTGAGCATTTTGCTCTCCTTGTCCCAATTGACTTTTTTCACTCCCTTTACACGCAGGGAGGTTTCGATTTTTTTCTTACACATGCCGCATGACCCTTTCACCATAAAAGTCGAGGTCTGATCAGCCGCAGATGCGGTATAAGCAGACAGGGAAAAAACCACGGTCAGCAAAAGAACAAAATGAAAGAATTTTTTCATGAGACAAAGTTAATAGGATTAGGACGATCAAAGATTGTACCGGGGTCTTAGCATTCTGTTAATTTTACATCCTATGATCCATGAAAATACGATCGAGACCTGCATTGAACTCGTAGCCGAAGGCAACCAGGACTGGCTCCGGCTGATGTCCGAAAAACAACCTGTGTTGGCTTCCTACCTGACTGCAGAAGACCATGAGGCCTTTTCCGAAGGAGAGACCCAGTATCTGTATTACCTCGCCGTGCTGATCTGGATGTGCTTTGACCGAACCTACCCGGAAATGGCGGAGATCCATGAGGAGACCCTCGCCCTTCGGGAAGAACAAAACTGGAACCGGATTGACTCCTTAAGGCCGGCTTCATTAAAGAGTATTGTCGACCGGATCATGCCGGATTACCCTGAACAGGAAATCTTGTTTTATCTGGAAGACGCCCTGCAACTGGACGAAGAAGATCCCGAACATCCCGTTACCAAGGCCGGGCAAATCCCTTTGTTCGTGACCCTCCTCAGCATTGCAGACGCTTTGAGCGAGGCGGCTGCCGAAGGTTGAGACGGACCGGATTAGGACTTATTGGATCAATTACTCAAAAAACTATTTGACATTCCGAGGCTTCGGAATAACAGTTTAACAATTCCTCATTCCAAAACCCCGGAACAACATTCCCCCCAATATATAATTCTGCTTATCTTTCCCATCCGAATCATATGCCACATAGTTTAAAAACATATCTCTTTGCCCTGGCAGGTCTTTTTTGCAGTCTGGCCGGCAGCGCTCAGGATATCCATTTCACCATGTTTGACATGTCCCCGCTCACTTTGAATCCGGCCCTGATCGGGGATTTTCACGGCACCTTCCGCGTCACGGGAAATTACCGGATTCAGTGGCCGACCATCGCCCAGTATAAAACCCCCGCCTTTGGGATCGACGCCCCGATCTTCCGGGGATTGGGAAAAAATGACTGGATCAGCTTTGGGCTTGCGGCTTACCAGGATAAAGCCGGCGATGAATTCGGCCTCAAAAAAACATCGGGTTGGATCGGCGGCTCCTACCACCTCGCTCTTAAGAAGGATGGTTCATCCCTGATTTCCCTTGGGGTACAAAGCGGGGGCACTTCCAGGAGCTTTGACGGCACGCCAAGGTTCCAGGATCCCAGCGATCCGGCCTTCCCCGGCAGTGGCGGAGGAGGCAACGACAATAAAAAGACGTTTGCGGATATCAATGCAGGCTTGCTTTTCCGCAGTGCGCTGAATAAAGACAAAACTTCCTGGCTCAATATGGGGCTATCCCTCTACCATCTTTCCCAGCCCAACAGTGCGCTCGGAGGAGGTGGTAGCGGAAGCGGCCAGACACCCGGCCGGGACAAACAAAACGTATTGATCAATGCCCATGCCCAAATGATCATCCCTCGCGGGGATCTGCTTCAATTCATTCCCGGTGTAGTCCTGCATTCTGCAGGAGGAAACTTTGAACTCGCGGGGCAACTGAAAGGCGAAATGCTCATCAACCGGGAGAAAGATTTTTCAGTCCTTGGCGGCGTGGGCTACCGCGTTGGTGATGCAGCCTTCGCTATTTTCGGAGCCAGGTTCAAAGACCTGAAAGTAGCTTTGGCTTATGACTTTAATATATCAGGGGCTTCCGCCAGCACCAGCGGCATCGGAGGGTATGAGCTGGGAGTGACCTACATCGCCAAGATCTATAAAAAGCCGGTTGTCAAACCGGTGATCTTCTGCCCGAGATTCTGAGGGAGGAGGGATGAGGAGTGAGGGATGAGGAGTGAGGGACTGTCCTCTGTCCTCTGTCCTCTGTCCTCTGGCCTCTGGCCTCGAATTTATCGTCCGAATCTGTAATTTCGTCTAATTCTATACCGGAATCAGGTTCTTATCCTCATTTTTAGACTTCATTACCCAAAGGCTCATGTCCATCCTTACTCTTCAACAGGTCAGTAAATCTTTTCAGAATTATAAGGCCGTCGACCAGATCAGCCTGACCGTCCCGCGCGGATGCATTTATGGTTTGCTTGGGCCCAACGGAGCTGGCAAAACCACTACCATCCGCATGATCACGGGCATCACCCACCCCGATTCAGGAGATATATTTCTCAACGGGACCCGGGTCAATAAAACGATCCCGTCCAATATCGGGTATATGCCGGAAGAAAGGGGGCTCTATAAAAAAATGAGCGTCTGGGACCACCTGCTTTACCTGGCCCGGCTCAAAGGCCTCAGTGAACAAAAGGCAAAGGAGGAACTCAAATCCTGGATTGAAAGGCTGGAAATGAAATCCTGGTACACTAAAAAAATAGAAGAACTGTCTAAAGGCATGTCGCAGAAAGCTCAGTTTATTGCCTCCGTGATCCACAAACCGGACCTCCTGATCCTGGATGAACCATTCTCTGGCCTTGACCCCATCAACACCAACCTGATCAAGGATGAGATTTCAAGGCTCAGGGATATGGGCACCACCATTCTCTTTTCCACCCACCGGATGGAACAGGTAGAAGAAATCTGTGAACGAATGGTCCTGATCAATAAGGGAAGGAATGTGCTGGAAGGGGATGTGGAAGAAATCCGGAAATCCCACCGGCAACACCTGTTTGAACTGGTTTCCGAAAACGATTTACCTGCCCGGTTTCCTGCTGAATTCCATGAAATCCTGCGCCTGGGCAATAAGGTCCGGTTTAATCCGGAATCCCATATCCAGTCGGCCGACCTGCTCCGTTATTTCCTGCATGAAGGCATAGAGGTGAATTCATTCCGGGAACAATTCCCGAGCATCAACGATATTTTTATTCAAACGGTAGAAAAATCCAACCTGGCATGAACAAACTTTGGCTGATCATCAAGCGGGAATACACCACGAGAGTATTCAAAAAATCATTCATCCTGCTCACCCTGCTGGTACCCCTTGGCATCATCGCCTTCAGCGTCATCGTCGGGTTCATCATGAGCCGTAACACGGTGCAGGATATCATCGTGGCGATCTCGGATCCGAAACAGATGGTCAATGACAGTTTGATCAAAAAAAACTCCGGCATTCAATATATCATCAGTGACCAGCCCTTTGAAGCGCTTAAACCCGGCATCCAGAGTGGCCAATACCAGGCTGTCCTGGAGATCATGCCTCCGGATGACCTGAAACAAAAGGATTTTAGAATCAGGATCAATACCGACGAACGGCTCGACATCAATACCACGGAAAGCATCCGGAACACCCTGGCCCGTCAGTACCGCAACTACAAAATAAAAAACCTCCAGCTCAACATGGATGAGATCAATACCCTCGATGTAGACATCTCCCTCGACCGGCAGGCGGTTTTTAACCAGGATAAAAAACAGTCCAATGCCTCCAATGTGGTGGGTGCCATCCTCGGGGGGATTATGGGCATCCTCATGTATATATTCGTACTCGGACAAGGCATGATGGTCATGCGGAGCGTGATGGAAGAAAAAATGACCCGCATCGTAGAAGTCATCCTGTCCTCGGTCAAACCCATTGAATTGATGATGGGCAAAATCATTGGAGTGGGTGCCGTCGGCCTCACCCAACTGCTCATCTGGATCATCTTCATGCCCCTGGCCGGCATCATTACCACCCTGATGCTGGGTAAAAATGTTTTCAAATCCTCGATGACCAATGTCAATGTGGACCAGGCCATGCAACAGGCCGATAGCCTGGGCCTGGAGAACATCATGATGGAGCTGGGCCAGATGAACTGGTGGTTTATCATTCCGGTGTTCCTGCTGTTTTTTGTATTCGGCTATTTTTTATTTGCCTCCCTTTGCGCGGCCATTGGCAGCGCGGTTGGGGATGACCAGTCCGAAGCCCAGCAATTGCTTTTACCCATCACCCTGCTTATTGTCATGGGCCTTTATATCGCCATGGCAGCCATCCGGGCGCCTTATAGTTCCCTGGCCGTCATTTCCTCATTCATCCCGTTTTTTGCACCTATGGTGATGCCCACCCGGCTTGCCTTTGACCCGCCGGTATGGCAGACCCTGCTTTCCCTGGCCATCCTGGCGGTATCCTGTTATTTCTTTGCTTTGCTGGCCGCTAAAATTTACCGCACCGGTATTCTCATGTATGGTAAAAAAGCGAGTTTTAAGGAGATCGGGAAGTGGTTGTTTTATAAGTAGGCCGGTATACCGACCTGCCCGGATTTTTGATTTGCCGGCCTCATAAAAAAAACTTTGTTTTAGGCCTGACAATCCGTAATTTCAGTACACCTATTCTGACAAGCGGTCCTGTATCGAATCCACTGGTTGGTTACAAAGTTCCAACAAGACTAAAATTTGATACACTTAACCGGTGCATGTTGTTCTATATTCATTGAAATGGGATTTGTTCCATACAGTTTGGTATGAACGAACATGAAAACATAATTTTTATGATGCCTTAACTTCCTATTATCATGAACGCACTATTAAAACTGAAATACCTGATTCTATTTTTTGCCGGACTGAGCCAGGGTTTGGCTGCCCAATATCCGGTTGTTACCTATAATGCACAGGAAGATTCTCCGATAGAGGTTTTAGACAAATGGATGGCCCTTCAAATCCAGATGATGGGTTCGACCACAGCCAGTTTTAACGGGCCATTCGTACGCATTTATTCTTATAGCGGATTGGTGGCGTATGAATCGATAGCGCCGGGTATAGCGGACAACAGCCCTTATGTATTCTCGTCCGCCGCATTCAATCAATTGCCGGAGCTTCCTGAAATCGAACAAACAGAAAACTTCCATTGGCCCTCCAGCCTCAATGCAGCATTGGCTTTCATTAACCGGGCCATGTTCCGGAATACACATCCGCTCCAGCTGATGACCATGGATTCCCTCGAACATGCTTTCCGCCTGAAATTCAGGAGTCAGGCGGATGAAGAGACCCTGAAACGTTCCAGGGAATACGGAACAAGGGTAGCTCAATTACTCTTTGACTGGTCGGAGACCGATGGTTATCTCCAGGCCAGCAATCCGTATCTGGCACCTGCAGGCCCTGGTAAATGGGTGCCCACAGCCCCCAATTTTGCACGGGCTTCCACTCCCCACTGGGGAGACCTGCGTACCATGATTGAAGGCAGTATTATTAATACGCAACCTGTGGCCCCACCGGCCTACTCCGAAGATACCGCTTCAGCTTTTTATAAAATGGTACATGAAGTATACATGGCCCATCAACACCTTAGTCCTGAACAAAAAGAAATGGTTTTATTCTGGAGAGACATCAACCCGGGGATTACCGCACCGGGTCATTGGTTGAATATTATGAGGCAATTGTTTGAACTGGAACGATCCACTATTTCCCTGGAAAAAGCTGTTTTCGCCTACGCCTATTCCGGTATCGCCTTGAACGATGCATGGATCAGTTGCTGGAAAACCCGGTATGAATACAACCTGGTCCGGCCCATCACGTATATCCGAAAGGTCATGGCTCTTGAAAACTGGATACCCCTCCTGGTTACCCCACCGCACCCGGAGTATACGTCCGGATTTGCCTGCATGGCCGGTGCGGTCAGTCATGCCCTGGTAAAAGTTTTTGGCGAATCATACCCGTTTACCGACCACACCTACGACGACCTCGGGATGGCACCCAGATCGTTCAAATCCCTCCAACATCTGGCGAGAGAAGCTGCCGACTCCAAGTTTTATGGAGGCATTCACTACAAGCTGTCCGTGGATGAGGGATTGAAACAAGGGATCCGGGTAAGTCAAAATATCGAAACCCTGTTGTTAAGCGATAATGATGTAGTACCCCTTCGTGTTTACAATAAATCACGCCCCAATTAAAACC
>CAYOPD010000026.1:16105-17498 GCA_964405735.1 uncultured Saprospiraceae bacterium
AGCAGTTTTGGCGATCAGGGCAAAATCATTACTGACGTAGGCCAAACCACAGACTATGCCGCTGATATGGTTGTTCTGCCTGATGGAAAGTTCATGGTAGTGGGAAGCAGCGCGGACGAAAAAAATATTTTTGCATGGACTGCCCTCCGGTACATGGAAAATGGAACCCTTGACAACACATTCGGAAACCAGGGCAGGATAATAACCCATCCGGGCCCTAAAATAGCCATTTTCCAAAACCAACCGTATAACCATTATTCAAGTGAATATGCATCCGGGATCTTATTGCTTCCGGGAGGAGGCTTTATAATCTCTGGAACCAGTTATATCAATGACAATTGTTTAGATTATTACGGAAGCATTTATTGTCCACAGACATCGGCATTAATGCGGTTCCTTCCTGATGGCAAACCAGACTCCACATTCGGTACAATGGGCAAAGTCATCGATGAGGATCTGATCTATATTACATCGATTGCTTTACAGTCTGATGTAAAAATCCTGGTAACCGGTAATAATAATGGTGAAAGATTTAGGACGATCCGGTATACAACCGGAGGGGCCCGGGACCACAGTTTTGGTGTGAATGGTCAGTTTGATCATTATATCAATGGTGGGCCAGATCACCAATATTTTAACAATTCAATTCTTATTCACCCGGATGGTAAAATAACGACCGTGGGCAATTTTGTATACGGAGATTCCAGTTACCTCATGGCTACCCGGTTATTTCCAGACGGCAAACAGGATCAAATTTATGGCTGGAATAAACCGTTACAATTGCATGTTGGTTCCCCGGGTTCTCTCGATGAATTTCGCTCTGCTGTCCTCCAGTTTAACAAAATACTGGTTGGTGGTTTCAGCAGCGATAATAATGGCTTGAGAACGGTTGTTATCCGTTTAGAGGAGGATATTCCAACACCAATCGTAACCGGCAATAAAGATTTGTTGACCACAACGTCTGGTTATTCCCATTATCAATGGTTTGAAAATGGAATCCCTATTCCTGATAATAACAGTCATGAACTCAAACCTTCCCGTTCAGGGATATTCAAAGTAACAATAACCAACCCGGATGGCTGTTCAAGGACGTCAGAAGATTTTAACCTGATTGTCCTGGCTAGTAAAGAAATGAATAAGGCCAGGGTGAAAATAGATTATTATCCCAATCCTGTCAAAGGGGTAATATATCTGGATTTAACCGAATATTCCGGACCCGGTTTGGAGGCAAGGTTATTCGATATAAACGGAAGGACCAGATTGAAGCAAAGTCTTCATCCTTTCAAAAACCAGATGGATGTACAACATTTGCCTTCAGGAGTGTATTTGTTAATGATTAACGACCAGGAGCAGGTGATCAGAACGAATCTGATGGTGATCCGGTAAGGCTGTT
>CAYOPD010000026.1:17598-24363 GCA_964405735.1 uncultured Saprospiraceae bacterium
ATCAGTTTAACAAGAGTTAGTGCTGGTTAATAAATTCCAGTTTTTTAGGTCCGGCGCCGGTCACGCGAACCGATTTCCAATGCGGCGGTAGTGCCGTTTTAATCTGGTTCAGTCCCTGGTCTGTGATTTCAATCCCTGCAAAGCCCATCAGCACACTCTGGAGGACTCCTCCGGCCCCGGTGGCGAAATAGGGATTCGTTCCTCCTTTGGTCTCGGCCATGACGCGGAAGGGCGGCAACAAATTGGGGGTATAGGATTCGAGAAACCATTGGTATGCTTCCGGGCCATTGCCCAACCTCGAATACAACGTGGTGAATACAGCCTGGGTCATAGCCGGCGTACCTGCATCCGGTACCCGTATCTTATAATATTCCAGGTCCTTTTGAATGGCAACGGGGTCCGTGATTTCTTTAAGCGGATAGGCCAGTAAATTTACATCGGCCTGTTTGATGCCTTCGCCCTGGTAGGCCGCATGTTCCCGGGTGACTCCATCGGGAAATTTAAGGATAGGGATATTCGCGGCAACCAGCATCCAGTCCGGGTTTATTTCCAGGCCAAGCAACCGGGCTGCTTCGGTCGCAAATTGAAGATTGGCTTTAGCCGCGGCATTGGTAAAGGCATTATTATCCACGTTTTCGGCCCATTCATCGGCGGCGACCACGTTTTTTATATCGAAGTGGCCGGGCCCGTTCCGTTCGACCCGGCTGGCCCAGAAATCCGCTGTTTCTTTCAGGATGGGGTACCCTTTTTCCCTGAGCCATTGTTTGTCCTGGCTGACACAATAATAATTCCATGCCGCAATGCCCACACAGGCAGTGATATGGTGTTCAAAAGGCCCGCTCAAAGCCCATACCGGTGTTTCTTCCACTCCGGAAGAGGCACTTTCCCAGGGAAACATGGCGCCTCGATATCCTTTACCGAAAGCGTTTCTTTTTGCCGCTACTAGCCTTTCAAACCGGTATTCGAGCATGCTTTTGGCCAGGGCAGGTTGCATGACCAGGAGGGCGGGAAACATCCAAAGCTCGGTATCCCAAAATACATGTCCATTATATCCAAGTCCGCTCAGCCCCATGGGAGAAGGGGATAGAGAGGTTCCTTCCCGGGTAAAGGCGTACAAATGATACAACATGCTGTTGATGTCCTGTTGGGCCTGTTCGTCCCCTTCCACCTGGATCCGGCTTTGCCAAAGGCGGTCCCAGGCCTCCTTATGAAATTTCAATAACCTTTCTTTTCCCTCCAGCCTGGCGTAAATGGCCAACCGCTCTGCCTCATTGAGGGCATCTTCATGATGTGCCGAAGTGATGGAAACTCCCGCAACGGCAAAACGATAGGTCAGTCCCGCTGAGAGGTCTTTTGAAAACTTCAGCAGATGCATGTTGTTGTCCCACATTTCATGAATGGTCCGGGGTTCATGTCCATGGCCTTCTTCAAACAATAAAGTATTGGAGGCGCACAGGTCCATCCTGCCGGTCGGGCTTTTGGCTTTTGAAGTGAGCAGTCCAATGGTGACATGCGGGCGATCGATTTCCTGATAATAATTTTCAACGTCACGGAGGGCATCCGGGGCCTCCATCACAGAGGCTGCCGTCAGTTTGATGGCTCGCAATGCGGTGACTGAGACATCCATGAGGACACAAAAGGGCAGATGGCGGAGGGCGGTATAAGAATAACTGATCCGTGCTTTATCACCAAAGTCGAAAGAAGCGGTAAACAGCGCTTGCTTCAGATCCATCGACTGGTTCATGTTCCGGACATTCCTGGCATCGATCCGCTGGCCATCGATCTCCAGGTACATATTCAGGAGGTTGAAGCTTCGGATAAAATTGCTCACCCTGCCCCTACCGTATAGATCATACGCGCCGGCCAGGACCACTTCTTTCACTTTAAAGGGTTCGGGAGAAGAAACGATGCCGATCATTCCATTGGCAGCGGTTATCCCATAATAATTGGAGGGATCCGGCGAAGAAACATTCAAATGCCAGGGGTCTGTTGCCTGGCCGGAGGCATGGGTATACCCCATGGAGCAAAGAAGGAAAAATATCATTATCCGTTTCATGGTCAGGATGGATTTTAAGGTTTATCCAAGATATATCAAATTGCCGGGACTTGAAATCGGCTTGGTCTCCTCCCAAATTTACCCTTCATGCCTGTATATTAGCCTTTCTAAAAAGCACAGAAATATCTATTTTCTTTTTCGGCGAAGGCGAATTAAATTGATAATATAGAGCAATCAAAACACTATATCAAATGGAAACAACATCCCTGATTTCCGGATACCGCGTCGAGTCCAGGGTCTGGGATGAAATGTTTGAAAATCAGGGCATCCGGCCCCTGTACCAAAAAATGGTAACGGCCATCAACCGGCTTTCCGCGGATGAAATGAACCACAAGGATGAACTGGCCAAAAAATTATTTATGAGCCAGGGCGTCACCTTTACGGTTTACAGCAGCGGCGAAGGGATAGAAAAAATATTTCCTTTTGACATCATTCCCCGGCTGATCGGAGCTGCAGAGTGGAAACATATAGAAACCGGAATAAAACAGCGGCTCAAAGCGCTGAACATTTTCCTGCACGACATTTATCACGACCAGTTTATCGTCCGGGACGGCATCATTCCCATTCAGCTGATTTATTCCTGCCCCGGTTTCATCCGCGCCATGGTCGGGGTCAAAGTCCCGCACGAAATTTATACCCATATCTCCGGGATCGATCTGATCCGGGACCACGACGGGCATTTTTATGTATTGGAAGACAACCTGCGCACGCCTTCCGGTGTATCCTACATGATTGAAAACCGGAGCATCACCTACCGCATCTTTCCTGACCTCCTGCCCCGGATCGGGGTGAGGCCGGTCAAGGACTATCCGGATTTGCTGCTCAACAACCTGGTATCCCTGGCTAACCGTCAGACCAGTGCGCCGACTGTGGTCCTGCTTACTCCGGGGGTTTTTAATTCAGCCTACTTCGAGCATACCACCCTGGCCCGGCTCATGGGCATTGAACTGGTGGAAGGCAAGGACCTGGTAGCCGACAACAACAGGATTTACATGAAGACAATCAATGGCCTGAAGCAGGTGGATGTCATCTACCGGAGAGTGGATGATGAATTCATCGATCCCCTGGTCTTCCGCAGGGACAGCATGCTCGGTGTGCCGGGATTGTATTCTGCTTACCGGGCCGGCCAGGTCGCCGTAGTGAATGCCATCGGCAACGGCGTGGCCGACGACAAAGCCATTTATTCCCATGTACCGGAAATGATCCGGTATTACCTGAATGAAGAACCCATCCTTAAGAATGTGCCCACCTACCCCATGGAAAACCCGGAAATGAGGGCCATGGTCTTCAAAGACATGTCCCGCATGGTGATTAAAAAGACCAACGAATCGGGTGGTTATGGCATGCTCATCGGCAGCAGCGCTACGGAAAAACAAATGGATGAATTCCGTAAAGCCATCGATCAGGACCCAAGAAGTTTTATCGCGCAGCCCATCATCAACCTGTCCTCCGTGCCTTGTTACATCAATGGCAGGTTGCAGGCCCGCCGGGTGGACCTGAGGCCTTATGCCCTGTATGGGCCCCATGGTATCGATATCGTCCCCGGAGGCCTTACCCGCGTCGCGCTCAAAGAAGGTTCTTTGGTAGTCAATTCGTCTCAGGGAGGGGGGAGCAAGGACACTTGGGTTTGTAATGAATAATTAAAGAATTAAAGAATTAAGGAATTAAGAATTAAAGAATTTAGGGATGCTGAGCCGGGTAGCTGAATCGATTTTCTGGATGGCCAGGTATATGGAGCGGACCAATGGTACGCTGAGGCTGGTCCGCACCAGTTATATTTCATCGCAGGATGAAATCCGCGATTTTACCTGGGCCCCCATCCTCCATCATTACAGCGATCACCATGATTTCCCTGAAAAGGATTCCAAACGGGTCATCGAACACCTTTTGCTGGACAAGGAAAATGCCTCCTCCGTCATCAACAACATCACCCGGGCACGCGAAAATGCGAGGGCGGTGCAGGATCATATCACCAAAGAAGTCTGGCAATGCCTCAATGATTTTTATCACCTCATACGGAATGAACGGATTCATGCACAGGTCCTCCAGGGTGATGCGATTTCCGCGATGGATGCCCTGATCGAAAAAGGCTGGCTGTATCACGGCGTGCTGGACACGACCCTGGCCAGGGGCAACGGTTTTGCTTTTTTATCCCTCGGCAAGTTCATTGAACGGGCCATTATTTCAGCCAACAATCTTTCCATCAAACTGGCAGAACTGGATTACAACCTCGATCGCCCCCTGGAGATCCCGGCCTTGCGTTACCTGTTGTATTCCCTTTCGGGTTATGAGCTGTATTTAAAAACCCACCGCGGCAACCTTAAGGCTGAACTGGTGATCCAGCAAATCCTATATCATAATCATTTTCCCCACTCCTTGCTGTATTGCCTGGTCCGCATTGGGCGTTACCTGGAGCGCCTGCAGCCGGAAAGCCTGCCTGAAGTGTACAATAACCTCGATTTTTTGACCGGGAAATTGATGAATCACCTCAAGTACACCCCCGTGGACATCCGCAAAGGCAAAGAACTTGGCCAGTTCCTGGACCATATTCGCAGCGGCCTTTATGAAATCACGGATGCCATGAACAAAAATTATTTCGGACATTTTTAAGCCCTTGCCAGAACCATGACCAGATATCAACTGAAACACATCACGCGCTACCGGTATCCTTCGCCGGTGAGGGAAAGCACCAACCAGATCATGCTTTATCCCATTGAGGATACCCGACAGGATGTGAAAAGACATGAAATCCTGATCAACCACCAGCCCGCCATGGAAATCTTTTCCGATTATTTTGGCAACCGGGTTGGGATTTTTTCCATCCCGCAGCCGCTTTCGGAACTCCAGATCCAGTCAACCGCCGATGTGGTTGTTCATGAATCCCCTTTGCCCCCGGACGATCAACCTGCATCAAGGCAATGGACCGAACTCCAGGCGCACCGGTCCCTGGCTCCCTATATCGATTTTTTATGGCAGGAAAAATCCGACCGGCTGGATGACCTGATCGCCATCACCAAAGAACTTGCTGACCCTGCAAAAACCCCTTTCACCGTGGCGCAGGATATGTCCGGATTTGTTTACAGGCACTTTGAATATAAAAAAGGGATCACCGACACGGAAACCGGCGTCCATGAGATCTGGGCCATGCGGGCAGGGGTCTGCCAGGACTTCGCCCATGTCCTGCTGGCCATGCTCCGGATGAGTGGCATCCCGTCCCGTTATGTAAGCGGATACATTTGTCCCAAAAACCATGAGTTCCGCGGGGAAGGAGCCACGCACGCCTGGGTGGAAGCCTATATCCCTTTTGAAGGATGGACCGGCCTTGATCCTACCAACAATTGCATCGTTGGCGATCGCCATATTCGACTTGCCGTGGGAAGAAATTTCAGCGACGTCACTCCGGTAAAAGGAACCTACAAAGGTCCATCCGCGCACCTGCTCGAAGTAGGGGTCGAAATAATCAATGGCCATTCTCCGGACCGGCCGGTAAAATCCAATACCATCCCCGTCATCACCTACCAGGCGCATCAGGAGAGCCAGGGTGATAATTCATACCGGAGGGCGATGGAGATGCAGCAACAGCAGTGAAAAGTTTGTCAGTAGTCAGTTTGTCAGTTAACCAGTATCCTGCCATTGACCTTTTACCTTTTACCGTTGACCCCCTGTTTGGGAGGAGCTGAGATCCGACCTTGTTACCAATCAACCCTGTTTGGGAGGAGCTGAGCTCCGACCTTGTAACCAATCAACCCCAGCTTATCAATTTACCCCTGTCTTTAAATAACCGAAAATGTTTGTTCTTCGCAGAAGTTTGTGGCCAAAGTTCAGCTTCGCCCTAAAAACCAAAACTATGCAAGGGAGCTGCGCTCTGCCTTCTAACCTATCAATCGCCGTGACTGTATTTGCTTCCTTATCTTTGTACCATTCTTCTTCAAAATAAACCGTCATGAAAAAAAGGCATTTTCTCAAAAGCATCAGCGCAGTAGGACTGTTTTCAATCCTTCACAAAAATCCATTACAAGCCGAAAATGATGAACCGGAATTCCTCAATCCGATGATTCCCCCGGCTGATCAGTATGTCCTGCCTCCGCTGGATTACGCTTTCGGCGCGCTGGAACCCCATATCGATGCCAGGACCATGGAAATCCACCATGACCGGCACCATGCGGCCTACATCACCAATCTCAACAAAGAACTTAGTACCAACGCAGCAGCCGCAGCCCTTCCCCTGGAAAAATTATTTGCTCAGAGTAAAAAATATTCAGCTGTGATCCGCAATAATGGTGGCGGCCATTACAATCATTCCCTGTTCTGGAAATTGTTGAAACCCGCAGCTCCTTCCGCACCAACCGGAGCGCTTGCCGCTGCCATCAATGCTAAATTTAAAGACCTGGCCAATTTTAAGGATCTTATGAATAAGGCCGGCGCCGGCCGTTTTGGTTCGGGATGGGCTTGGTTGGTCCTGGATAAAAACAATAACCTCGTGATTGGCTCCACCCCCAACCAGGATAATCCCCTGATGGATGTAGCCGAAGTCAAAGGATATCCCCTGCTCGGCATCGATGTGTGGGAACACGCTTATTACCTCAAATACCAAAACAAAAGAGCCGATTACCTCACTGCCATCTGGAATGTGATCAACTGGGACGAAGTGGCCAAAAGGTATGAAGAGGGCATGAAAATGAAGAAATAAGGATGAGGTTAAGGATAAG
>CAYOPD010000026.1:24463-26470 GCA_964405735.1 uncultured Saprospiraceae bacterium
AGGTTAAGGATAAGATTAAGGATGTGGCGGAAACACGTAAATTTTCTCCCTTCGCCATTCACCGTTGACCTTTAACCGTAATCGTTGACCCTTGAATCCAAGAGGATCCACCCACATCCCGCTACCGAAGTTTAAGTTTTGGGATGCAGGACACCTTTAACTGTTGTCCGGTAATGTCAAGGCTAAAGCAGCCATCCACCCCCTCTAAATCCCTCTCCTGATTTATTTTACAGATATATACAACTTCTATAATACTTTTTTATATTTGTTTGCACGAAACCTTGAAACACCATTAAGCAAACATTCAGAGGCAACGGAAAACTACTCATTACAGGGGAATATACTGTGCTGGACGGCGCATTGGCTCTTGCAGTGCCCACCAAAGCAGGTCAGACCATGAATGTCAGGGATGGCCGTGGAGCGGAAATCAACTGGAAAGCCTATGATTCCACCGGGAAAGTTTGGTTTGAAGCTCATTTCTCATTGTACGATTTCAGCCCGCTAAAAACCAACGATCCTGAAAAAGCGAAAAAAATAAGCAAACTGCTCAAGGAATGCACCCGGCAGAATTCAGAGTTTCTCTCCGCCTGGAAAGGCCAGACTGTCGAAACCTACCTGGATTTCCCGCTGGACTGGGGCCTGGGCTCCAGCAGCACCCTCATCTATTGCCTTTCCCAATGGGCGGACGCCAATCCGTATTATCTCCTTTTTAATACCTGTGGAGGCTCAGGCTACGATATTGCCTGCGCTTATGCCGAAGGACCGGTGTTTTACCAGATGGGCGAAGAAAATATCCGGATCGATGAAGTCTATTTTAATCCGCCTTTCAAGGAATCCCTCTATTTCCTGCACCTGGGAAAAAAACAGGACAGTTCCTCTGAAGTGAAGGAATATAAAACCAAATCTAAACCGGGCCAGGAAATCCTGGATAAAATTTCAGCCATCAGTGAAGAGATGGTTGCTGCGAAAGACAGCCGGCAATTCCAAAAACTGATGGAATCTCATGAAGAGCTGGTCAGCGGTCTGCTCGACCGGCCACCGATCAAAAAACAATTGTTCCCCGATTTTAAAGGAGCCATTAAATCCCTGGGCGCCTGGGGCGGTGACTTTGCCCTGGTCTGCAGTGACGAACCCGCCTCCTCTGTGCGCACCTATTTTGAATCGGCTGGTTATCCAACCCTGATCCCCTTCACCGAGTTGGTTTTAAACGAATGACCCTAAAATGAGGGCTCACTGGTACACGGGCATTGTGACCGATATCCACGAACTTGCGCCCCAGGTAAGATCCTTTACCCTCGAAATACCCGAAGTCGAGCGATTCGAATTTAAAGCGGGACAGTTCATCACCTTCGACCTGCCGGTGAGCGAAAAAAGGATCAACCGGTGGCGCAGTTATTCCATCGCTTCCCCTCCGGAAAACGACAATACGATTGAACTCTGCATCGTGCATTTTGACGGAGGCATAGGCAGCTCTTATTTTTTCAATGAAATCAATGTGGGTTCCGAACTCCGGTTCAAGGGACCTGAAGGTGGTTTTATCCTGCCCGAGATTCTGGACCACGACCTCGTCATGATCTGCACCGGTACCGGGATAGCTCCCTTCCGCAGCATGATCCTGGATATTAAACGAAGACAGGCCGCGCACAATAAGCTGCACCTGATCTTCGGCACGCGTAAACAGGAAGATATACTTTACAGGGAAGAATGGTCATCCCTTGAACTTGAACTGCCCGGCTTCCATTTCGATATCGCCCTTTCCAGGGAATTTCCGGGCCCGGACTGGGCTCCCAATATGCACCAGGGTTATGTACACCCCATTTACCAGCATGCCTATGCTGCCTACCGGCCCGATGTCCATTTTTATCTCTGCGGCTGGACCAAAATGATCGATGAGGCCATCGCCAATCTGTTTGCGGGCATGAGGTATCCCAGGGAGCAGATTCATTATGAGTTGTATGGGTGAGGGGGGAGGTAACAGCTTTTAGCTATGAGCTATCAGCTTTCAGC
>CAYOPD010000026.1:26570-40873 GCA_964405735.1 uncultured Saprospiraceae bacterium
AGCTATCAGCTTTCAGCACAAAAGCTTTTTGCTCCCTGCCCGACTGGCCATTATTTTTAATCGTTAAAGGCAGGCGGCCTTCGCCTTTTACCTTTTACCGTTAACCTCTTACTCTTCCCGGCCTATCCCTCCAAACTCTCCGCCGGTTCATCAACTTCCTCGGCAATCATCGCCTCCTCCGGCTTCAGTTCATCCAAACTCGTTCGCAGGTTTTCAATGATAAATTCCTGGCGTTCGGGAGTATTTTTACCCATATAATATTCGAGGATGTCTTCGATGGCGGTGCCTTCCTGGAGAATGACGGGATCGAGCCTCATATCATTGCCAATAAACCGGCCGAATTCATTAGGGGAGATTTCTCCCAGGCCTTTAAAACGCGTGATCTCGGCTTTACCACGCAGGGCGGCGATGGCTTCTTCTTTTTCTTTGATATTGTAACAATAAAAAGTCTGTTGTTTGTCCCTCACCCGGAAAAGCGGAGTTTCAAGAATGAACAGGTGTCCGTTGCGGACCAGGTCGGGGAAAAACTGGAGAAAGAAGGTCAACAGGAGCAGGCGAATGTGCATGCCGTCGACGTCGGCATCGGTACTGATCACGACCTGGTTGAACCTCAGGCTATCGATACCGTCCTCGATATCCAGGGCATGTTGCAGCAGGTTGAGTTCTTCGTTTTCATAAACAATTTTTTTGGACATGCCGTAACAATTCAGCGGCTTGCCGCGGAGGCTGAACACGGCCTGGGTTTGCACATTTCGGGCTTTGGTCAGGGAGCCGCTGGCTGAGTCCCCTTCGGTAATAAAAAGGGTGGTCGCCAGCCGGATTTCTTCATCGGCCTTATCGGGAAAATGGACCCGGCAGTCGTGTAGTTTTTTATTGAAGATATTGGCCTTTTTAGCTCTTTCATTGGCTAGTTTACGCACACCGGCAATTTCCTTCCTTTCCCTTTCAGATTGCTGGATCCTGGATTGCAGGGCGCTTGCGGTATCCGGATGTTTGTGGAGGTAATTGTCGAGTTGGCTGGTGATAAAATCACTCATGAAGGCCTTGATGCTTTGCCCCTCGGGAGCAATGGCCTGCGAGCCCAGTTTGGTTTTGGTCTGGGATTCAAATACCGGTTCTTCGATGCGCACGCTCACTGCGGCAATGATGGAAGCGCGGATGTCTTTCGGGTCATATTCCTTTTTAAAAAAATTACGTACCGTTTCCACAATGGCCTCCCGGAAAGCAGTGAGGTGGGTCCCTCCCTGGGTCGTGTTTTGACCGTTGACGAAGGAATAATATTGCTCTCCATATTCATTCCCGTGAGACAGCGCGATTTCAATATCCTCGCCTTTGAGATGGATGATGGGATACCGCAGTTCGTCCCCTTCCGTTTTGCGGCTGAGCAGGTCCAGCAAACCGTTTTTGGACACCATCACCTTATTGTTGAACCTAATTTTCAGGCCGGCATTGAGGTAGGCATAATTCCACAACTGATTTTCTATATGCGGCAGGTGGTATTCAAAGTGTTTAAAGATGGAAGCGTCGGGGGTGAAGCGGACCAGGGTCCCGTTTTCTTCCGAGGTATTGGCCAGGGGCGGATCCTTGACGATAACCCCTTTGCGGAATTCAGCCAGTTTGGACTTGCCGTCACGGAAAGCCTGGATAAAAAACTGGTCCGAAAGCGCGTTCACGGCCTTGGTACCGACCCCGTTGAGTCCCACCGATTTTTTGAAGGCTTTGGAATCGTATTTGGCGCCCGTATTGATCCGGGATACACATTCCACCACCTTGCCCAGCGGGATCCCGCGGCCATAATCCCGGATTTCCACCGTGCCCCCGGCACAGGTGATATCAACTTGTTTTCCATAGCCCATGGTGTACTCGTCGATACAATTGTCAATCACTTCCTTGATAAGTACATAGATCCCGTCGTCCGGGGCGGCTCCGTCACCCAGTTTACCAATGTACATGCCGGGCCGGAGCCGGATATGTTCTTTCCAGTCAAGGGATTTGATATCGTCTTCGGTATATTTTACGTCTGCCATGGAGGATTTGTTTGTGCCGGCTAAAGATAAGACATATTACAAAAACCAATAATCTGATTGCAGGCCGGTCAAATATTCAGATTTAACTAAATAATTTTTAAACTTGTGCAAAATTGCCGGTTTTTCAGTCATAACCATCAGAAACAATATGTCCATGCAGATTACTTCACTGGAAGAGTACCAGAAAGCCTATAAACACAGCATCGATGATCCCGAAGGATTCTGGGCAGAGATCGCTTCCCAGTTTACCTGGAAAAAAAAATGGGATAAGGTCCTGGACTGGAATTTTACGGAGCCCAATGTGAAATGGTTCGAAGGGGGGCAGCTCAACATCACCGAAAACTGCCTGGACCGGCACCTGGCCGTCCATCCGGACCGGACGGCCCTAATCTGGGAACCCAATGACCCGTCGGAAGCCACCCGGCGTTATACCTACCTTCAATTGCACCAGGAAGTCTGCCGTACCGCTGAAATGCTGGCCGCCCATGGGGTAAAAAAAGGCGACCGGGTCTGTATTTATATGGGTATGATCCCGGAACTCGCCATGGCGGTATTGGCCTGTGCCCGCATCGGGGCGGTACATAGTGTGATTTTCGGCGGTTTCAGCGCCCAGAGCATTGTGGACCGGGTGCAGGATGCCCGCGCAGAGTACATCATTACCTGCGACGGGGCCAACCGGGGAGCCAAGGAAATCAACCTCAAAAGCATTGTAGACGATGCCCTGGAAGACCTGGATATCATCAAACATGTTTTTGTACACAGGCATACCGGGTCGGAAACCCGGATGATACCAGGCAGGGATATCTGGTGGCATGAAGCCCGCAATGAAGCCATCAAAACCTATCCCGCGGAAATTATGGACAGCGAAGACCTCCTGTTTATTCTTTACACCAGCGGCAGCACGGGCAAACCCAAGGGGGCGGTACATACCTGCGGGGGCTATATGGTCTATACCGCCTATACCTTTATCAATGTGTTCCAGTATCAGCCGGACGATATTTTTTTCTGTACAGCAGATATCGGATGGGTTACCGGCCACAGTTATATCATATATGGACCGCTTTGTGCCGGGGCCACCAGCCTGATGTTTGAAGGCATACCCACCTGGCCCGATGCAGGCCGGTTTTGGGATATCGTGGATAAACACCGGGTCAATATCCTTTATACCGCGCCGACTGCCATCCGGAGCCTGATGAGTTACGGACTCCAGCCTCTCGAAGGCAAAGACCTCGGCAGCCTTAAAGTACTGGGCACTGTAGGGGAACCGATTAACGAAGAAGCCTGGTTCTGGTACCACGACCATGTTGGCAAAAATCGCTGCCCTATCGTGGATACGTGGTGGCAGACGGAGACGGGTGGCATCCTGATCAGCAACCTGGCCGGGGTAACCTCAGCCCGGCCCTCTTATGCGACGCTGCCCATGCCTGGCGTCCAGCCTGTACTGGTGGATGAAAAAGGCAATGAAGTACACGGCAATCCGGCCGCAGGCAACCTATGCATCAAGGCTCCATGGCCCTCTATCATCCGGACCACTTACCGCGACCACGAACGTTGCCGGCTCACCTATTTCCATTCCTATCCTGGCCTTTATTTTACCGGTGATGGCGCCCTTCGTGATGAAGACGGCAATTACCGGATCACCGGCCGGGTAGACGATGTGCTGAACGTGAGCGGCCATCGCATCGGTACGGCAGAGGTGGAAAACGCCATCAACGAACACGAAGGCGTGGTCGAAAGCGCCGTTGTAGGATTTCCCCACGACATCAAAGGCCAGGGCATTTACGCCTTTGTGATCTGTCCCGATAAAGAAGGCAACGATCAATTACGCAAAGCCATCAACTCCACCGTTGACCTGGTGATCGGGCCCATAGCCCGACCGGACAGGATCCAGTTTGTAAGCGGGCTTCCCAAAACCCGCAGCGGCAAGATCATGCGGCGTATCCTGAGAAAGATTGCTGAAGGGGAAATGCATCAGTTAGGGGATACCACTACACTCCTGGATCCGAATGTGGTGGAGGAGATTAAGAGGGGGAGGATTGAATAAAAGGAGAAAGGAGACGGGAGACAGGAGGAAGGGGCGTTTTGGCTTGGCAGGTTGCTTGATTTAGCCCAATGAGGCTCAAATTTGACATTCAGGAATTGTGAGATGGGGGACCTGGGTCCCGCTTCCCGATGCCTATGCCTCAGGAGTGAAAGGCTTCTCGCATCCCGAAACATTGGGAGCGGGAGGAGAAAGGTGAAGGGCGAAGGGAGATAAAATGTCCATGATGCCTTGTGTCTTAGTGCCGTTGTGGGAACCCTGAAAAGGAGACAGGAGACTTACTTTGTGTTCTTAGGGTCTTCGTGGGCCATCCACTTTGTGGGCCATCCGAGCCGTGGGAACCCACCCCGCCATCCAATCAGCACCACCCCCGCAATCACAAAACAAGTACCCATGATCTGATACCCGGACATCCTCTCCCCCAGGAAGAAATAAGCAAGCACAATGGTGCTCACCGGGCCAATGGCCGATACGATGGCAGAGTTGTTGGAACCAATACGCTGGATGCCTGCCGAGACCAAAAAATTGGGGATCACTGTAGCAACGATGGCGAGCATTAAACCAAACCGGATCATTTGCCGGTCCAGGTGAAGGATGGAAAAATTACCGGCAAGGAGAAAATGGATCATTACTCCGAGCGTCGCGCTGAGCATGGCGAGTGAAGTATATTGCATGGCCGGGATTTTTTTGAGCAGCCGGCCGGAACCCACAATATATCCGGCAAAGGTGATTGAGCATAAAAGAATGAGACCACTGCCCAGCAAGAATCCCGATTTATTCATATCGATGGATGATTCATGCGAATAGGCTATCCCGATCCCCAGGTAAGAAAGCACCAGGGCCATCACCTGTCTTTTTGTAAAGGCTTCCTTAAAAAAGACAGCATTAATGATTACCGTGAAGGTGGGATAAAGGAAGAGGATCAGCCGTTCCAGGCCCGCGGTGATATACCTGAGGCCTACAAAATCAAGCAAACTGCTCAGGTAATAGCCGAGGAGGCCCAATGCCCCGATATAAATCCATTGCTTTATGCTTAATGGTTCCGCCCTGTATTTTTTCGACGCCCACCAGCCGGTGATGAGGAAAAAAGGCAGGGAAAAGAGCATTCGTAGGGCCAGGAGGGACACCGGGTCGGCCGTGGTCTGCAAAAATGCCAGCTTGACCATAATGGCCTTGGTAGAGAACAGGATGGCTCCGGTGAAGGTCAGGATATAACCCCAGGACGGCGCAGCGGCTTTCATTCGACTAAAGGTCAGAATTTAAGTGGCTGGAATTCAATGAATTTTGGGAAAAACTCCGGTGCCAAACATTGCGTTTAGCCAGACTTTCTGGGAGTCATGCTAATAGCCTACACGGGTTTGAATATCATTGGTTTGACCAAAGTAATAGCGTTCAAATTTGAATGAATCAAACATGTAAGTGTAGTGTGTCTTCAAAATACAAAAGCCACCTCTCGATGGCTTCCAGTGCCCGGAACAGGACTCGAACCTGCACACCTTACGGCATACGCACCTCAAACGTACGTGTATACCAGTTTCACCACCCGGGCGTTTAAGGGTGCAAATATAGTGGAAGTTATTGTGATTTGTCAGGATTTGCTCTTCCATAAAGCTGAATTCAAATGTACCAAACCCTGGGGTATGGTTAAAATCAGCCATCCTCAAAATTCCTTTCCAAAGAGAGGGCAATGAAGCAAAGCAAGTGCGCACTTGTAAAATGATCCGAATACCGAATAAAGATAAATTGCTAACTTTAAAAGCTATGACCATTCAAAATCAGGTTCTACCAGCCAGGGGCTCTGCCTGGAATATCATGATTGGTATACCATGACCCATTTCAGATGATTGCATTTGAGACTATAAAATTCCTTTTGCTTATCTTTTGCATCATTCTATTGGGGTATTATCTGATTCCTTCGGGGATCAGTTATCTCTATTTTTACGTGATCCGGCGTGATCGGTGGAAACCAAGACACATTCAAAAAAGATATCCTTTAACCCAATCCGTTATCAGGGAAATAAAGTGGTCATTGAGCACCATCATCATCCTTACTTTGATAACGTACGTCGCCCTTTTTTCAATACAGGAGGATAAAACACAAGTCTATTTTTCAATTAAGGAATATGGCTGGTTTTACTTTTTTTCCAGCATTCTTATTTACATTGTCCTGCACGATACTTATTTCTACTGGATCCACCGGTTGCTGCACCTAAGACCTGTATTTCGCTGGGTACACAGAACGCATCACCTTTCTCATACGCCAACCCCTTTCGCCTCACTCTCCTACAATCCATTGGAAGCATTCCTCCAATTTGGGATCAATTTATTATTGATTTATATCATACCCCTTCATCCTGTTGCCATTGGCATTTTATTGATTCATAATATCCTGCTTAACACAGGAGGCCATTCAGGCTTCGAAGTGATGCCTCCCCGTTTTTTTCATCATTGGTTTTTTAAATACAGCCTTACCACTACGCACCACGATATGCATCATACCAAATTAAACTGCAATTACGGTCTTTATTTTAATATTTGGGACCGGATCATGGGCACCAATCACCGTGAATATGAAAAGACCTTTATGGAGGTCAGTTCCAAAGTACCGGCACGGGAAAATATTTAATATAAACATTATGGAGACCATAAAAAAAGAAACAACACGGATAAAATACGATCCCAACGAAGATCACCGTTTTTATAACCGGATGCATGACCGGATTGATGAATATTTTAAAAGCCGCAATCTTTCCCGCTACGGAGACTGGAGAATCCGGCTGAAAATATTCACCTTGTTTACCATCTATTTTTACTCCTATTTCCTGATGTACAGGCCAGGCAACACTCCCGGGGAGATCCTGCTCTATGCGGTCATTTTCGGGCTTACCGGTATCATGATCGCTCTGAATATTGTTCACGATGCTTCCCATAACGCCTTATTCAAAGAAAAAAAATGGAATCAGTTATTGTTGTATTCGATGAATCTTTTAGGCAGTTTAGGATATCTGTATAAGCTCAACCACGTAAAAATCCATCATACTTTTCCAAATGTGATTGGCATCGATGCGGATCTGAACCAGCCCAACCCGTTAATCCGGGTGTCTCCCGGTGCCCCAAAACATAAATTTCACCGGTATCAGCATATTTACGCCCCGTTCATCTATATGTTTTACACCCTTTTCCTGATTTTTAAAAAGGATTTTGAAGACTTTAAGTTCATTCCGAAAAAAGACAGCCCCCTGCTGAACGTAAAACATCCCAAAAAAGAGTACTTCCTGTTCTTTACAACAAAATTATTTTATCTGACCTACGCCCTTATACTGCCCATGCTCTTTCTGAAAATCGTATGGTGGAAAATAGTCCTGGGATTTTTATTTGTAAATGTGCTCATGAGCATCGTTGCGGTTGGGGTCCAGGTGCTGATTCACACGAACGACAAAGCACACTTCATTGAAACAGATGAAAAAGGGATCATCCACCGGGATTGGGCGGTACATTCCCTGATCAATACTTCTGACCTCATGGCGGAAAACAATTTGGTCACCTTCTTCCTTGGCGGTTTAAACACTCATGCCGTTCATCATTTATTCCCAGGAATCTGCCACATCCATTATCCCCAACTGACTAAAATCCTGAAGACCACCGCTGAAGAATTCGGCCTCCCCTATACCAATCTTTCACTCCGTGAATCAATCCGGTCACATTATGCCTTTTTAAAGCAACTTGGGAAAGGTTCGGTATAAGACCGGATCACATTGGTTTTATGCCCGGTCGCATCCCTTATTCAACAATATGAACAAGTTTTTCCCGATCCCCCTTTTTTCATTTATCAGGATCTTATTTCAAAATGGAGGAATTACCCCTAAAGGCTTGTTAAATACTCCCCCCTGGCTACTTAAAACCATTTTGTTTGAACCGCTGCGCTGGATTGAGTTGGCAGCAAAAAGTAAAAAAATCGAAAACCACAGGATAACAAAACCACCGGTTTTTATTCTCGGTTACTGCCGCAGCGGCACCACGTATCTTCAGCAGTTATTCATGCAGGATGATCGCCTGGGATTCACTTCAAATTTCCAGGTGGTGTTTCCTGAAATCATGTTGAGCTTTGAAAAAAAATTAACCCCCGCCCTGGAATCCATAACACGGTTTTTTAAAATTCAAAACCCTGTTTATCGAATGCCGCTGTCCTGGTATTTCCCGGGCGAAGAGGACGTTGCCATGACCACCTCGTTGAACCCCGGAGGGGCACAATGGGGTTATTTTTTCCCGAAAAAGATGTATGAATATTATGAAAAATATGTCTTTTTTGAAAATATTCCTGAATTTGAAATGCAGGCATGGAAGGAGTCCTATATGTTCCTGCTCAAAAAGATTTCACTCGGAAATCAAAACAAACCATTGGTCCTGAAAAGCCCTCCCAATACGGCGCGGATAAAATTTTTACTTTCTCAATTTCCAGGGGCAAAATTTATTTTTATCCACCGGAACCCCTATGAGGTCTATGCTTCCAATAAACGCTTGTGGAAGGTAATCACCGATATGTATACTTTAGGAACCACCCGCTCTGTTGATTACAATGCCATTATTTTGGATACCTATAAAAAAATCATGGACCGTTACCTGCGGGAAAAGGATTTGATTCCCCGGGGCCAATTATGCGAATTGGCTTTTGAAGATTTGGTAAACCGGCCTGTGGAAAGCATGAGGCAGATCTATGAATCATTAGATCTGAATGAATATGATTATTGTGAAAATAAAATGGAATCATTTGCAGCGCTTCAATACAAACACGTTATTTTAAATTATAAATTGACACCGGAGGAAACAAGGGCTGTTTCCGAAAACTGGGAACGTTGCATCAGGCACTGGAATTACCCGCTTTTATTATAATGCCCGGTTAAATAAATGATAACTCCTCTCGATGACCGTTCGTACCCACATCCTCATACTGCTCTTCACCCTGCTCACCGGCATGGCCACCCATTGGAAAATCTTCACTACGGATCTTACCGGCGTCCACCTCTGGCGCCAGGCCCAGAACCAGTGGAATATCCGCAATTTCCACCGTCGCGATCCCAATATCCTCAACCCGAGGATTTCTGCGTACAACCTGGGACATGAGGGCAATATCCTGCGGTATGAATTTCCGCTGATGCAATGGTCCGTTGCCCAGTTGCAATTTGTCTTCGGGGAATCAATCCTGGTCACCCGGATCAGCATGTTCCTGCTTGGTTTTGTGGGGATCCTGGGATTCTTTCAGCTGGTCTTACTCCTTTACAAAGACAAGATCCTGGCGGCCTGCGGCGCCTGGATGCTGAGTTTTTCGCCCTTGTTTTATTACTACACCCTTAATCCATTCTCCGACATTCCTGCCCTGGCTGCACAAATCTGGATGATGGTATTTACATTGAACTATTATCAGAGTAAAAATTATAAAGACCTGATATGGGCTTCAGCCTGCTTATGCCTTGCCGGCCTTTTTAAATTGCCCTTCGCCGTTTTTGGCTTAATGCCGTTGACTGCCGTGCTCCTGCTGTTTTACCAGGACGGAAGGAAGCGGGCGCTCATATTCAAATCGTTTATTCCATTGATCCTGGCATCCCTTCCTGTAATAGCCTGGTACAGTTATGCCATTGCGTCCTGGGAAAGCATGGGTGTGCTGAAAGGGATATTTGGAAGTACAGGGTTGGTGGAGATCCCGCGATACATCGGGTATCACCTGTCTCAATGGTTGCCCCTTCATCTGCTAAACCCCGCTGCCTTCCTGTTTTTTATAGCCGGTCTGGTCGTGTTCTGGAAAACGAAGGTCCTTCCGGCCGGTCCCCTGATCATTTTGATGGCCGGTGCCGGCATAGGATTGGTTTATTATGCTTACGAAGTCAACATGATTGCCAAAGTGCATGATTATTATCTGCTTCCCTTTCTGCCCTGGTTGTATCTGGTCGCAGTACATGGCTTGCAGGCTTTCCGGCAGGACCTGGCATTAAGAACAGCGTCCATCCCGCTTCTCGGCCTTATGCCATACATAAGCTTTTTTCTGGTCAACGGTTATTTCTGGAATATAGACCGAAACGGCTACAACCCGGACTGGTTCATATACAGCAAAGATTTGCAACAGGCGGCGCCCAGGGACAGTTTATGCATTTTGCTCAATGACAATACGGGCGTGGTGTTTGCGCATGCGGTCGACAAACAGGGCTATGTGTTTGACCGGGATGAATTGCCTGCGATGTGGGTTGAAGATATGATCCTGCGGAGGAGGGCCAGGTATATGTATTCGGACAGTCGCACCGTCGACAGCAGCGAATCGGTAAGGCCCTTGCTGGATAGCATGCTGATGAAGAGGGGGTCGGTAAAGGTATTCCGTCTGGTCGGGCCGGAGGGATTGGGACCGGTTAGATGAAAGGATACGTTGTCAAATGCTTTTATCAGTTTTTAGGCTTAAACCCGACCTGAAGACCATTAAAGACAATTAGGTCTGGGGATCCTTATCACGCACAAACATTGTACTTCCCTAAGGATAAAAATGGACTATGAAATAAAATCAAATTTATATTCCAAAAAGGCCTCGTGGCATTTAAGACAGAACCATAAATCCATAATGCTGACTATGACCGTATTAGCTTTTTAAAGCCCGGCACCCACTTTAAGTTAAAGCAAAAGTTGAATTTAAATACACATTATTCAAAGTATAATATGTATTTTCTTAACTTTTAAAAAAATACTTTAAAGCAATATTTAAATTGTATCGCGTTGATTAAAAAGAGTATATAAATTTTTACAGAAAATATATGTAAAATTTAGTTAAAGTCCTGTCGAGATTGGCAGAATTTTTGCTATATTTAAATTATTAACAGTTGATAATCAGAATTTTATTCTTCAATCGCTGGAACCTGAAAGCAGGATGAATTTAATAGACTAAAACGAACCGGAGTCATTTTAGCCCCGGTTTTCGTTATAAAGAAGTAGTTTTCTTATTTTGAGACCTTAGTCTTCTGCCCGGATTTGTTGATCAAGTCTGGGCTTTTTTATTTGAGGATATCCGCGTCTTCCAGTAGTTTTTGTATAAAAGGAGAAGCAAAAATAAAATCGTGCAGGTTGTCGTTTTCGCTTTTGAGGATATCTTCCCTGGATCCCCGCCAGCAAAGTATTCCATTGCTCAAAAAAGCGACTGTTTCCCCGATTCCCATTACCGAATTCATATCGTGGGTATTGATGATGGTCGTGATGTTGTTTTCCACCGTGATGTCGTGAATCAGTTCATCGATCAACAGGGCCGTCTTGGGATCCAGACCACTGTTGGGCTCATCGCAGAACAAGTATTGAGGGTTTAGGACAATGGCACGCGCAATCCCAACCCGTTTTTGCATTCCCCCGCTGACCTCAGAAGGAAATTTCTTGTTGTTTCCTTTCAGTCCGACCCGCTCCAGGCAATAATCCACCCGCTTTGCCTTTTCAAGCTTGGTCTGGTGGGTAAACATGTCCATGGGGAATCGGACATTTTCCTCCACCGACATGGAATCAAACAATGCCGATCCCTGGAAAAGCATGCCCACCTTCATGCGCAAATGCTGCAGTTCCTGCTTGTCCAGACTGTAAAAATCCTCACCATCATAGAGCACATGACCGCTATCCGGCCGGATGAGTCCCACCAGCATTTTCAACAATACGGTCTTGCCGCTTCCGCTCCGCCCGATGACCAGGTTGGTCTTGCCGGTTTCAAATTCCAGCGATACATCCTGGATCACCTTTTGTTCGCCGAAAGATTTTATAAGATTATTCGCGCGTATCATGATCAGGTGGTAAACATTAAAGCAATGAGGTAATCGGAGACGAGGATAAGGATATTGCTGATGACCACGGCATTGGTGCTAGCCTTGCCCAATTCGATGCTTCCTCCTTTGACATAAAAGCCCTGGTAACACGACACGGAAGTGAGTAAAAAAGCAAAAACCACCGCCTTCACCAGCATCATCCAGAGATTGCGGGAAACAAAAAAAGCACGTACTCCGCGGGTATAATCTTCGGTATTCATAAATCCTCCCAGCACACTGGCCAGGTAACCTCCTATGATGCTGATAAAGGCCGCGAGAATGACCAACAGGGGGATGACAAGCAGGGCCGCGACAATCTTGGGCATGATTACATAGGAAGCCGTGTTGACCCCCATCACTTCCATGGCATCGATGTGTTCTTTCTGGCGCATGCCCCCGATCTCCGAAGCCATATTGGAACCCACCTTTCCGGCCAAAACCAGGCAACTGATGGTGGGCGCAAGCTCGATGATGGTGGAATCCCGGACGATATAACCGATGTACCAGGTGGGAATCAGGGTTCCGTCCAGCTGATACAAAAACTGTACGGCCGTTACAGCCCCGATGAAAACGGCAATCAGGGCTATGATGATGACGGAACCATTGCCAATATCATACATCTGACGAATCAGCTCCTTGCCGTACATCCGCCAGTTGGGGGGTTTGGCCAAAGCATGGCTGAACAACAAAATAAAACGGCCAAGATCTTCCAAAAAGCTCATGAGTGGATCCGAAAACACAAAGATAAGGAATGGGGGTCATTCGGGCCTAAGAGAGGGGGTGTCTCTGAGACACCCCCTCTCTCGAGCCAAGGCTCGGGCCGGAATCGTTGAATTCGTTACCTTGTTGAAAAAATATACCATGAGGCCTAAGGCTGTGATTACCGGGGCCACCAAAGGCATAGGCAGGGCGGTCGCTTTCAAACTGGTGCAGGAAGGCTATGATATTGCTGTTTGTTCAAGGAGCCAGGAGGACCTGGAAAGACTGAAACAGGATCTGCAAAATCTGTACCCGGGCCCTGAAGTGTGGATCCGAGTCTGCGATGTAAGCCAACCGGAAGAGGTGAAAGCCTGGTGCGAGGAATTGTCCACCCATTGGCCAAAGCTGGAAATCCTCGTCAACAATGCCGGTCTTTATTACCCAGGTTCCGTTTTGACCGAACCGGAGGAAGCCCTGCCTCACCAGCTCGGGGTCAACTTATACAGTGCCTATCACTTTACCCGCTGCCTGATGCCCTTGATCCAGCGGAACGTTCAAGGTCATATCTTTAATCTCTGCTCGATCGCCAGTAAAACCGTTTATGGCAACGGGGGTGCCTATACCATCTCTAAATTTGCAGTTTATGGATTTTCCCAATGCCTGCGTGAAGAACTCAAACCCACGGACATCAAAGTTACAGCCCTATTGCCCGGCGCCACATGGTCGGATAGCTGGAAAGATTCGGGGCACGAACCTGAAGAAATGATCCGGGCAGAAGATATCGCCGAACTCATATGGGCTTGCAGCCGCCTCAGTAAGGTTGCCGTAGTAGAAGAACTGGTGATTAGGCCCCAGGGAGGGGATCTCTAGTAGTCAGTATTCAGTAATCAGTAGTCAATGGGATGTAAGTTTAAAAAATTCTTCCGAGTTTGTGAATCCAAAAATCAGGAGCACTGACCATGCCTTTCATTCCATATGCGCTCCCCTATAAAACCCCGGAACAAATGGACCTGGCCAGCCGGGCCTTTTACGAACATGTCAGCCAAAGGCGATCCATACGGGAATATTCAAATGCACCGGTATCTGCAAAAATCATTGAGAACATCATTCTTTCGGCCTCAACGGCGCCTTCGGGGGCAAACAAACAGCCCTGGATGTTTTGTGCCATATCGGATTCCACTTTGAAATCGGAGATCCGAAAAGCCGCAGAAAAAGAAGAAAGAGAAAATTATCAGGGCCGGATGGGTGATGAATGGCTGAAGGATCTGGCCCCTCTTGGTACGGATGAACACAAAGAATTCCTGGAGACGGCACCCTGGCTTATCGCCGTCTTCAAAAAAACGTATGATTTCGAAAACGGAGCAAAAAGAAAAAATTATTACGTACAGGAATCCGTGGGTATCGCCTGTGGTTTTTTACTGCTCGCGATCTATGAAGCCGGACTGGCAGCTCTGACGCATACTCCCAGCCCCATGCAGTTTTTGAAAAAAATTTTAAACCGTCCGGAAAATGAAAGCCCATTCCTGTTGATCCCGGTTGGTTATCCGGCAAAGGGAGCCACCGTACCGGACATAAGGCGAAAAAAAAGTGGGGAGTTGATTGAGTGGTACCTTTAGGAACTGAGAGGTCCGCGGTGAAAGGTGCGAGAGGAACTCACTAACCTCTGACCTGTCAATGCCTGACAGAGGTTGACCGTTTTTAAGGGTTGAAAAACACTTAAAA
>CAYOPD010000027.1:0-1300 GCA_964405735.1 uncultured Saprospiraceae bacterium
CGATAGTTCGTTCTGGTTTTTGTTTCCCAGAATACAAAGCTATCCATTTATATACTGTAGTAATGGAAACCTCATAAACTTTGCTGACCTGGCTTGGGGAGGCTCGACCCTCCTCAATCTCCCTGACTTTCTTGGGCTTCACTTCTTCGCTGAAAGTCCTCCGCTGGCGTTCCGCTGTGCTCATCTTAAAATGAGTAAAAAGTTATTGAATTATTGTCGAGGAGAAAAGGAGGATCCGATCCCGGAGGGATCAACATTCATAACCCAGGGCGCCAGCCCTGGGGACGACGAACCGTCCCCCACGACCCCGGAGGGGTCGAATTTTACAGATAAGCCGTGATCGTCTCGATGCTTCCGTCCGGGTTGTAATGCAATTCCGTCACTTTGATGCAGCGCAAATGGGTCTGTCCCCCGGAAAGACTGCTATCGTGATAGAATAAATACCACTTGCCTCCGATTTCAATGATGGAGTGGTGGTTGGTCCAGCCGATGACGGGATTGAGGATCACTCCGCGGTAGGTAAACGGACCATAGGGATTGTCCCCCGTTGCATAACAGATGAAATGGGTATCCCCGGTAGAGTAGGACAGGTAATATTTGCCCTGGTATTTGTGCATCCAGGCCGCTTCAAAAAACCGGCGGTCATGGTCCTTGCCCCGGATGGCGTTGCCTGCGGAATCCAGGATCCGGACTTCTTTGACCGGCTCGGCAAATTGTAACATATTGGAACTCATACGGGCTACTCTTGGACCCATGGCCGGACGCTCGTCATTCGGTTCCACTGCAGCGGTATCATATTTACTGGTCTGCCAGCGTTGAAGCTGGCCACCCCAGATCCCGCCGAAATACATGTAGAATTTACCGTCCTCGTCTTTAAAGACAGCCGGGTCGATGCTGTAACTGCCTTTGATCGGGGAGGCTTCCGCTTTAAATGGCCCTGCCGGGTTAGTGGAAGTCGCTACTCCAATCCGGAAAATATCCTGTCTATCTTTTGCCGGGAAATAGAAATAATATTTTCCATTGGCAAAGGCTGCATCCGGAGCCCAGAGTTGCCTGCCCGCCCAGGGAATGTCCTTTATATCCAGCGCCACTCCATGGTCAGTCACGGAACCACCGATGCTATCCATGGATAGAATATGATAATCCTTCATGGCAAAATGGCTGCCCAGGTCGTCCTGCTGCACCCCGGCTTCGTAATCGTGGGAAGGATAGATATAGATCTTTCCTTCGAAGAGGTGAGCCGACGGATCTGCGGTATAAATGGCCGTGAGCAGGGGATCTGAAATGGGTTTGGGCTCCG
>CAYOPD010000027.1:1400-40796 GCA_964405735.1 uncultured Saprospiraceae bacterium
GGATCTGCGGTATAAATGGCCGTGAGCAGGGGATCTGAAATGGGTTTGGGCTCCGGTTTGGCGACCAGGGTATCCTTGGTTTCTACCGAAGCGGTGCTGTCTTTTGATGCATTTTTACAGCTGATCATTAATCCGCCCAGCAGCAATAAATAAAGTAAATGGTTCATATTAATCCTGAAATTTTAGCCTTAAATATACGATTGTAATCGGTTTCATTTTAACAAATAAGACCTTTTTAATTGAACTAAATTTTCAGATGAATCCAGATTATGATTTAATTTCAATTTTTGTATTTTTAGCTGCTTTCAGGTTAATCCGGAAATGGTCACCCTGATTGAATCTGAATGGACTCTCTAAATCAAATTTTGAATTTATGAAAAAGCTCTTACGGTATACAGTGGCAGTGGCTGTATTGGTGTTCCTGGGTTCCTGTGAACGCGAACAGTTTGATAATCAGGTCCCTGAACAAGCCCTGTTTCAAAACGACCTGGGCCAGTTTGTTCACAATCAATTGCTCGTAAAATTCAAAACGGTCAACAAATCCGGAGCGCGGAGAACCTCTGATGCATTAAAACAAATCAACGGGGACGTCCTTGAGGTCATCTCCACTCCGGCCATGAAAACGGTCAATGTCACCCAGGTTGGTGGTGAAAATGAATTGCTGCTGGTAAATTCTCCACTGGGCACGATGGAAGCGATTGCCCGCCTTCAAGCCCTGCCGGAAATCGAATATGCGGAACCCAACTGGATCTACAATCATTTTGCCACCTCCAACGATACCTATTATACCAATGGGTCTCTCTGGGGAATGTATGGCGCTGGTACCACTCCGGCCAATCAATATGGATCCGCTGCTGCAACGGCCTGGACCAATAACCATACCGGATCGGCTAGCGTTTACATCGGAATCATTGATGAAGGATATATGTATACCCATGAAGACCTGGCTGCAAATGCCGGCAAAAATCCGGGAGAAACCGCGGGCAATGGATTGGATGATGACGGCAACGGTTTGATCGATGATGTCTATGGCTGGGATTTTGACGGGAACAACAGTACAGTTTTCGATGGCACTACCGATGATCACGGTACCCATGTGGCCGGCACGATCGGAGCAGTCGGGGCCAACAATAAAGGAGTGGCGGGGGTATGCTGGAATGTCCGGTTGCTGAGTGCCAAGTTTTTAGGAAGAAGAGGCGGAACCACAGCTAATGCCATAAAAGCGGTCGACTATTTCACCGACTTAAAAACCAGGCATGGACTGAAAATCGTGGCGACCAACAATTCCTGGGGTGGCGGGGGATTTTCCCAGAGCCTTCAGAGCGCCATTGAAAGAGCTAATCAGGCTGGAATTTTATTTATAGCTGCCGCCGGAAACAGTGGAACCAATAACGATGCAAGCCCCAGTTATCCTGCCAGTTATACCAACAGCAACGTGATTGCAGTAGCTTCCATCACCAATACCGGAGCGCTTTCCAGTTTTTCTCAATACGGAGCGACTTCAGTTGATTTAGGAGCACCTGGTTCAGGTATCTGGTCCTCTGTTCCCAAAAGTTCCGCAGGAAAAGTCATTTCAGGGTATGCTAGTTACAGCGGTACCTCCATGGCCACGCCGCATGTGACCGGTGCTGCAGCCCTTTATGCGGCTTCCAATCCCGGAGCAAGTGCTGCCCAGATCAAAAGTGCCATATTAAACAGCGCTACAGCTACCCCATCCTTGGCCGGCAAATGTGTCACGGGTGGCCGGTTGAATGTCAGTGGCTTTTAATTGTATCCGAACCTTTCACAGCATGGGTTGCCTTAAGGCGGCCGATCCCTGGGTCCTTGCCTCCCTGTAGCAGGCAGGTCTAAAGTTTTTTAGCAAAATGCAACCAAAGGAATTTTATTGGATTTGAACAATTTACCCTTTCAATTCGCCCACCACTCATCACTCGCTACCCGCCATCCACCCTTACCTTCAGATACTTAATGGTTTTCCTGTTATAAGTATAAGCGATGTGTACCAGTCCGTCTTCTGACTGAATGATTGCGGGATAAGAAAATTCCCCGGCCTGATCCTCCAGGGTGAGGATGGTTTTCCAATCATGGCCATCCCTGGATAGGGCCAGATTAAGAGGAAAGCGGTTTCCTCCCCATTTTCCTTTTGGAATACCTGAATGATTGTAAACCAACAAATGACTGCCGTTTTTCAGGCTGATCCCGTCGATACCGGAATTCGGATTTGGCAGCAGGCTTGCCGAGAATGGGGACCAGGTCCTGCCTCTATCCGATGACCATGTTTCAACGATGAAACCCTGTTTTGACCGGTTCAGCAACTGCAGGATGCCCTGGGGATGCACCAACAATGTGGGTTGGATCACTTCATAGCCTGACTTGGGATGGATGGGCTGGTAATTGGTCCAGGAACCCGTCTTAAGATTATAATTCTCCAGGTGGATATTCCAGCCATCGTGTTCCGAGCTGGAAGGACAATATAAAATGGAATCGAAGATTATGGGTTTGTTTTTGACAGGCCCCAGAAAGGGAGGGGGAATTCGTTCCGGTTTAGTCCAGTTATTACCGCCATCGAATGACTTGATCAGCATGCCCCACCATTCCGATGGAGATGGACCTACTTTATAAAATAAAAATAAAGGCCCCTTTTTTTGTTGAAACAAAACCGGATTCCAACAAGGGTATCTTTCCGAAGGGGATATTATTCCATTGGCTACTTCAACGGGTTTTGCCCATTGGCCTCCTCTAAGGCGCGAAAACCAAATCCCCACATCCTTGTTTTTTTCATGAGTACCCCCGAACCAGGCCATTACCGGGCCTTGCGGGGTCGAAGCGATCGTCGAAGCATGGCATTCGGGGGTGGGCGCCTGTTCCTGGTCGTACACAAAACCGGATGCAAGAATCTCTATTTTGTCCTGCGCCCTGGATAAAAAAGGAACAAGGAAAAGAAGGAAGACATTAAATCCGGGTTTCACTTTTTTCGATTGGCTGCCAGGTAAGATAAAAGAAATCCCGTCAAAAAAATGACGGCAGTGCCAAATACAATGGTAAGATTGGGATGAAAGGGATTGGCGAGCCCGGACCAGGGGCCTCCTTTTAAAAAAATGGGGGAGAGGGCCAACCAGCCTATCGAAATGACTCCTGCAAGCACGCCCACCAGGGCATGCAGCGGACTGGTCCGTTTTGACAGGTATCCCAGTAAGAACAATCCCAACATGCCTCCGCTGAATACCGATGCCAGTGCCCACCAGGCGTCGAGGATGCTTTTCACACCCTGCAGGCTCAATGCTATGCATATCCCGGCAAGGCCCACACACAGGGAGGACAAATACAAAACCCGCATTTCTTTCTTATTGCCGGGTGCCGCAAGTATGAATTTTTTATAGAAATCCGTGAGCAGGATGGTGGCTGAGCTGTTGATACTGGTCGATATGGTACTCATGCCCGCGGCAAAAAGAGCCGCTACCAGCAAACCGGTAAATCCGGCTGGCAGATCGTGTACAATAAAATAAGGAAAGACCTGGTCTGCCACAGCGGGCCCTTTTAGTTCCTGAGGAAGTAGATCGGGATATACATTATAATAGGTATATAAAGCGGTTCCGATAAAACAAAACATCAAAGAGACGGGGAGGTATAACATAGAGCCCAGCCAGGCTGATTTTTTTGCCCCGGATTCTGTTCCGGTGACCATATATCTCTGGATATAGTTTTGGTCAATGCCAAAGTTCTGCAGGTTGATAAACAAACCATATACCAGGACTACCCAAAAGGTGGATTCCGATAAACCGTCCCCGAAGCTTCCCAGGTCAAACTTTCCCCCCAGGGTGCCGATCCGGAATACCTCGTCCATTCCGCCGGGTATCCTGTAAACCAGCAGGAAGGTCACTGCAATAGCGCCGGCGATCAGGATCAGGGCCTGAAGGGCATCGGTCCAGATCACGGCCCGGATGCCTCCCATCATGGCGTAACCAGTGACGGTAAGGCCGGTGGCGAGAATGGTCCAGGGCTGGCTCCATCCAAAAGCGGCCTGCAGGGGAATGGCCAATAATAATAAAATGGCCCCGGTCCGCATCCATTGCGTAAGCAGGTAACAAACCGCGGCATAAACCCTTGCCCAGGTACCAAAACGGCTCTCCAGGTATTGGTATGCGGAGACGCTGCCTACCTGGCGGTACAAGGGAACAAAAAATCGGACGGCGATCCAGGCAGCGAAGGGGATGGAAAGGCTGAATACCATGGCATTCCAATTGCTTTGATAGGTTTTGCCGGGCAAGGCAAGAAAACTGATGCTGCTCACATAGGTGGCAAATATGGAAAGTCCGGCAACCCAGGCAGGGATCTTTTTTTCCCCATGGGTATAAGCGGACGTGGAATTATTTTTTCTGAAAAAGCTGGCACCAAAGAGAACCGTTGCGCCGGTGACCATAAAAAATATCAGAATATCCCAGGTCAGCAAGGTGAATGGATGGAATGAAAGGCCAAGATCGTAATATCAGTCTGAATAAAAGAAGCGGTAAAAGGGTAATCTTTTTTAATTAAACTGGCCGAGAATGCTTTTTAGCTGGACATCGGTTTCTTTCTCTTTGATTTCCTGGAGCCAGCTTTTGATCTTTTTCACCCGGTCCTCCAGCGAAGCCCTGGTGACCTGGTCTTTTTCATTTACCGCCCGGGTGAGGATCATTTCTTTAACCTCGAAAAGGGCCCGCACAAAATAAAACTTGTACGTTTTATCAAGTGCCGGTTTAATGGATTGTTCAAACAAAAAGCCAGCTTTCGAATACTGAACATCCGCGGGAACGTCCTTAAGAATGGCCAGGTATTTATCCAGCAGGTTTGCGGCCAGGCTGGGGTCATCCGTAAGTTTTTTGTCAAAATAGTCAAGGCTGGCAGGGTTATTTTCCGCAGCCAGCACTTCGGCAATCGCTTCCTGGATGTAAGGATTTTTTTCATGTTCGAGGGCTTTGACGGCATTGCCGGCCTTTGCCGGATTGATTCTGGACAAGGCTTTCAGAGCCTCCCCAAGCACGACATAAGCACTGTCGGCTTCCAGGATATTGTCCAGCGTGGCTTCCAAAGAATGGATGCCCGGGCCTTCTCCCAGAATCCGAATGGCAGCGGCACGCACCTGGGAATGCGGGTCGCGAAGAGCCATCAGCTTCAGCTTATTAATATCCTCCGGTTTCAGGGAAGGTGGATAATCCAGCGCTCTCAGCCTGAAATACCAGTAGGGATCCTGAAGCGCTTCCCTCCAGATTTGGATATAATCTTTTTCTTCGGTGAGCGCGTTGAGGGCATTGAGTTTTAGCTGGAGGTTATTGCAGGACTTCCATTGAATTTTGTATTCGGCAGCCGTGAGTTCTGGTTCATCCCATTCGGTCAGCAGCACCCGGTCAGGATCCAATACGATCAGGTTGGGTTTGGAGTCCACCGCTATTTCAAATTGCTGGCTCCGCTGATCCAGCCAAAGGCGTTTGCGTTCGATTTCTCCATTTGCAAAATGGATATCCGCGTCCAAAGGCAGGCGGAACACCTGTGGAAATGTTTTCTCCTGGGTCTGACTGATTTGCAGACTCACAGTTTTGGATGTAGCATCATAGGTGTGGGAATAACTCAGGTTCGGGTGACCGGGATTCAGATACCACTGATTGAAAAACCAGCTGAGGTCCTCGCCGGTGGTCTCTTCGAATGCCAGCCTCAGGTCATGCACTTCGACCGACTGGTAGGCGTGGCGGCGGAGATAGCGGTTGAGGGTAGTCCAGAATGCTTCTTCCCCTACATAATGACGCAACATATGGAGGACGAGCCCCCCTTTGTTGTAGCTATGGGCATCAAACATGTTTTCCTTATCCGCATAATGATAATCGATCAGATCGTGGGCCTGGCCAAAGGACACCGAGGACAAATAACCTATGAGCTCATTCTCACGGTGGCGGTCAGCTTCATATTTGCCATATTTGTATTCTGACCAGAGGTATTCGGCATAATTGGCAAAGCCTTCGTTGAGGGTCAGGTTGGCCCAGGATTCACAGGTGACATAATCCCCAAACCAATGGTGGAACAATTCATGGGCCACGATATTGTCATTGGGTTCGTCAATCAGTTCCCGGTGTGTCTTCTGAATAAAATCACCAAAAACAACGGCGGTCACATTTTCCATGGCCCCGCTCACATATTTTCTCACTACGACCTGGCTGAATTTTTTCCAGGGATATTTCAGTTCCAGTTTTTTACTGAAAAATTCGAGCATCTCAGGGGTATGGTTGAATATCTCCTTTGCAAAAGCGGCATAGGGTTTGTCCACATAATATTCGACAGGGATCCCTTGCCAGGTCTCCGTCACTTTGGCAAAAGGGCCTGCCGCAATCATAAACAGGTAAGGAGCTATTGGTTGATCCATGACCCAGGTATCGGTGCGGGTCCGGTCTGTATTTTGTATACTTTTTACCAGAAGGCCATTCGACAGGGTCAGCATACTGTCGGGAACGGTCAGGGTGATTTCACCGGTGCACCTTTCATTGGGTTTATCGATGGTAGGGAACCAGCGGCTGTTGTATTCCGTTTCGCCCTGGGACCAGATTTGGGTGGGAAGATTGGGGTCCGTACCCCGCGGATCAATAAAATACAAGCCATTGTCATCGGTGATGGCGGCACTGCCTGTGGTTTTGTTTTTACTGGGATTACCCCGGTACTCCAGGTAAAGGTCCAGGGTATCTTTGCGGCTGTATTTTTTACCCAGCAGGATCTTTAAGACCTCTCCATCATAATGGTACACGAGGTCTTTATTTTTTCCACCAGCGGAAATTGTCTGAATGTCAAAACTCTTGGCATCCAGTTCCAGGGTGTCTGTAGTATAAAACCAGGGTTTGAGCCTCAGCCTGGACTTGCCATGGACCTCTTCGTTTTCCCAGTCAAATTTTAACTCCAGGCTCATGTGAAGGAGATCCCACCGACGTGTGTAGCTGCTCCGGTAGGGAATATTTTCATTTTCTTCTTCCGAATAGGCCTGGTTTTCTTCCATTTCCGGGCTGACCACCAGGGTATCCAATTGTCGGAATTCCATTTCTTCAGCCAGCAGGGAATCTTCCTCAGCAGGCCGGACCACAGACTTGGCCGATGGCCTGGAGGAACTGCAGGCTTGCAGGATCAGCAAGAACAGGACAAAAAAAACCAGATGTTTCATACTATAAAAAGGGTATTGTAAGAATACTTTGATCAGGCCAGCGTATCTTTTGAAGAATAATGCCAGGCCATTGCACTCGCCGAAAAGATGAGGCCGGTCAGTACAATGGGCGGCAGGAAAGTAAACAGGAACATAAACAGAAACAAAGCCCCGAAGACGATCATCTCGATAAAAAGGAGCCCTCGCCAGAGCGATGAATCCAATTTTTTCCGGAGAAAAAATAAATTGATCCAGCCCCCGAAAATACAGATCAGGGTAAAACTGGTGCTCAATCCGGTAAACAAATCAAAAGTGCTCCGGGAAAAGCCAGCCCCCAGGTCTTGCTTGTAATTGGTAAAAAGATCGATCAGTCTTTCCTCGGTCTCGTTGGTAGCCGTGGGTTTACTGATAAAACTCATGGAATGGAACAATGCGGTCAGGAACTGAAAAGTGATCAGGGCGAACAAGGATTTTCGAAGCATGGTTGAGGTTGAAGCTGAGGTTAAATTGATGGCGGAAAGCAGTCCCAAGGCCGTCAATTGCAATCCAAGAAAACAATCAAAGGGTTTTGACGAAAAGGTTTCTCCAGCGGACTTTGATGCCTCCCCCGTCGTGGATTTGCAGGGCCAGCTGGCCACTGCGGCTGCCAATCTTGTCGTCTTTCAACTTGATCATTTTGTGGCCATTGAGCCAGGTGGTGACGGTGTTGTCCATCACCCGGATTCGCATATGATTCCATTCGCCCACCTTGAGATATTTAGTGTCTTTGCCCTGGGTCGGTTTGATGAGCCAGCCACGGCCATAAGATTCGTAGATGCCACCGGTGCTGTGACCCGCGGGCGCTACTTCGGCCTGCCAGCCGGTGACCTTAGTGCCTTCAAAGGAAGAATGAAAAAAAACTCCGCTGTTGCCGTCGGCTTCCTGCTTGAATTCGAGTTCAAGATCAAAATTTTTGTAAATGCCTGTTGTGCCCAGGTATCCATAGCCTTTATCCGGGCCGCTTTCACATACCAGTTCCTGGTTTTCAACATACCATTTTTCCGTGCCGTAGACGATCCAGCCGTCCAGGTTTTTGAGGTTAAACAGCTGGACATTGGTTTGGGCGTTGAGGGAGGCCAGGGTGCAAACCGCCAGGATTAACGTGAGTTTATTTTTCATATTGGATTAAAGAAATAAAATTAGGTATTATTATTCAAAGGCATTTCGGATATCCTTCAGGCTTACCCCAAGCAGTTTTCGGGCGATGGCGTCCAGGCTGGCCTCTTTGCCCTGGAAATGCAGGGTGCGGTGATTGTGTTCGAGCGATTCCCCCGGCTTCAGATTTGCGGCGGGCGAAGAGGATTCAATTTCATAAAAAGGGCCCATTTGAGTTCCATTTTCCAGGGGTCCATCATTGTAAGCATTGACTACATCTCCTGCAAAGGGTTTATCCTGGATTTTCCAGAGGGAATTGACATAGTCGCTGGCGGTATCCGGCAGGCTGTATTCCACAATAGTAAGCACACCGCGTTCTTCGTCGAAAGAACCGCAAAGAGGCTTCGCCCTGAAGGTATTTACCCCGATCTTACTTCTTTGGCGGCCATCAGCTTTGAAATAAAAAACACCGGCCCCGGTCTTTAGCCGGGCTTCATCCACTTTCCCAAAATAATCATCCGTGACCAGCGGCCCCATGGAGGATTCGGGTCCTTCTTTATACGGTATGACTACCGTGGCGGTGGGACTGGGTTTAAACATGCCCAGGATCCAGATCGAGGGCATGCCGGTGGTTTTATTCCATTCATTCTGGCCCGCATTGCGTATGATATTGAGGCTCTCAAAACCGACGGCTTTGATGTCCTCGGCCTGCTGGACGCCATGTTCATAAAGAAAAGCTGCAGGGGACAGGAGCCTGACCAGGCGGCTGACAACAATGTCCATCGGTGTATTGGAATAGTTCTGTAATTCGAGTTTTTTGAAAAAGGCAACCTGGTTGGATTCAATGGAAACGATTTCGAAGGGATCGTAGTCTATTCCATAAGGCACCTGCCAGTTATCATAAATAAACGGTTTGCCCGGTTGAAAATAAAGGGAAAACTGGCCACCCTCGGGCCCCAGCCAGAATCGGTCTTCCCCTCCGTAGGCATTCATGTGGGGAAGCTTTTCCATGGATCCGATCAGGTCATAATTGAGCCAGCCAAAACTATAACCCTGCAGGCCGTCTGCGGTACTGGTCAATACACGGCCCTGGTATTCCGGGGATAACAAAACCATGGCTTTGAAATTTTCATCGTACAATAAGATGGGGGTTTTGCGCTGCCGGATAAACCGGAGGTCGTAACCAAAAGTATTCCGGTCAAAGTCCTGGACCGTATTGTCCACGATCCATTTCCGGAGATCGTTTGGATTGCGGATGACAGGTACTTCGGTTTTGGATTTTGTTTCTTTACAACCCAGGACCGTGATTAAGGAAAAGGTAAAAAAAATATAGAAGGTTAGTTTCATATCGTTTTAGTTTAGCGGACGAAGGGAATAATCCGGTTTATTTGATTTCCCAGCGGAGAAAACCCTGATTTCCCGGTTGCGGGGAGGCCAACCCCCAGGTGAGTGCATCCTGTGAGGAATTGCCTCTTGCTTTCTCCACTTGTTTTGGGAAAGGTTGCTTCAGTTTGATGAATTTAAGCCCATCTGGAGCAAACCATGCATTCTGGGTGGAGGTAAATACCGCAATCACACCTTGTCCCTGTCTTTGTATCAGGGACGGACTGCCATCCAGTAATGCCCTCACATTGTTTTGTTTGATATGGTTTTCGTTTATATTGGCTGAAACAGCCAGCCCGGTTCGTGGTGTTCCTCCCCACTTGTCCAGTCCGGTATAATATAACCATACCTGGCCATTCATATTGACCGGGTTGGGATCGTCTACGCGAAACGCGTCAAAACGTCCGGAACCTTGTTCGCTGGATTCAAGTACCGGTGCGGCGCTGTTCAATTTAATGGCCAGGCGGATGGGACCGTCTTCATTGAAGATGAGTTTTGCCATGCCTATTCCGGTTTTATTTTCAGGGGATCCGTCCTGGTTGGTAAATCCAATACGCACACCGACATAATATAAATAATAAAACCGGTCATCCCCTACCTGGATCGCTGCCGGTTTGCTGACTCCGCCGCCGTCAAACTGGTCCGGAGCGCCCGCGCTGATCAGCATGCCCTGGTCGGACCAGGTATTTCCCTGATCCCTTGAAAATGCATAATGTATGGCGCCACCGTATCCCGAACCTGCAATTGGCGAATTGACAGGTTCTTTTACATAAAAGACATAGGAAAACCCATTGTTGTTTATGATATTACTCGGTTGGGATACTATAAACCGGTCATCGGTTTCCCATCCCGCCGTGCCGCTGACCTCGACGGACTTTCCGGATAAAGCAGACTCCGTTTCCGTATGCCCGTGATCTTGTTTGCAGGAAAGGGTAAAAAATAGTGAGCAGGTAAAAATTAGAATCCCCGGAACGCGCATGTGATGAATTTAAGAGCCGCAAAATTAAGGAATTATGAGCTGTCAACCATGGGTTTCGGAACCTGGCAGTGTCTAATCATTTTGGAGGCAGTTTCGGCAAAAAACCCATAAATAAGTTAATTAACAATATGTAAGCCGGTAGGAAGCCCCGGTTCCGGATCTTTGGGAAAGGTGTCAAAATAATTAACAAACCGGCTGCCAATTCAGGATCAGGGGCTTAGGGGCACTTAATCAATTCTTCACATACTGCCTTAAACGAATACCGGTACTTTTGATCTAACCAGAAAATTCAAAGGCAATAAGGATATTAAAATTAAACTGCTGCATCAGCAGGCTGAAATCTATTGTCCGGAAAATAGAATATATGTGGCATGAGTCCCTGGCATTGCGGAGTATGATCTGGCCTCACCGGTGGAGGTTAGGTCTGACTTATGTTCTGTTTTCCCTCGAAATGACCGGCTCGCTGTTGCGGCCTTTTTTTATCGGCAGGGCGATCAATGACCTGATCGAGGGCCAATACCGGGGCCTTTTGGAATTGGTAATGGTTCACCTGTCGTGGGTGGCGATCAGTTACCTGCGGCACCGTTTTGATACACGAACTTATTCAGCTATTTATACGGCCATTATGACTTCCATACTGTCGAGGATCTATCCCGGGCAGGAGGTCAGCAAATGGAGCGCCAGGTCAGGCTTGGCCAAGGACCTGGTGGATTTTCTGGAGTACGACGTGTATTTTATTCTCGAAGCAGCATATAATATTTTCGGTTCCCTGGCGCTGTTGAGCATCTACCGGTCCCCGGTGGTATGGTTATGCCTGGCTGCCCTGGTGCCTGTTTTTCTGATCAGTTTCTGGTATGGACGTAAAATGAGGTCACTGCAAAAAGCAAAGCACGACGAACTCGAAAGCCAGGTAGATATTATATCCACCGGCAATATTTCCTGGATTAAGGATCATTACCACAAGCTTCAGAAATGGCAGATCCGGATATCGGACCAGGAAGCGCTCAATTTCGGCCTGATGGAAATCATTGTGATCGCTGTAATTTCCATGGCCCTGCTGGTGTCTGCCGGTTCATCCGCCACTAAAATCCATGCGGGAGACCTGGTGGGCATTTATTATTATATCCTCAAATTCCTAAACGGGCTCGATACCATACCCTATACCCTTCAACGCTGGAGTATGCTGGGTGATATTGTCCGCAGGTTGCACCCCGGGCCGCTCAGTGGAATCAAAGACATGGAGCAGGTGACTGTGGCAACCGAAGAAGAAAAGCTGGTTGCCTGATGACCTGAAGGCAGGTGGATCGAATCATTCAATGGCCCCTGTGGTATTGATGCGGGAGGGCGTAGACATTAATCGTTTTTTTGAAATTCGAAAGTTCTTCCCTGGTTTTAACCGGGACGACCCTTGCCCCGATATCAAAATCCTCAAAGAAAAAAAGGTCATATTGGTGATCTTGAATGAGGTCAAACAACTCGCCTTTTTCCTGCGGACTGCTCTTTTTAAATACTTCCGCAATGAGCACGGGATGGCTGGCCTCGATCAAATCCGAAATGGACCGGATGATTTCTTTGTCATAACCTTCCGTATCGATTTTTATGAATGAAAGTTTTTTCAATTGGTCCGAATATTTTTGTTCCAGGAATTTTTTGAGATTCACGCCTTTGACTTTGCCTGGCTGAATAAACTTCCCATGGATGCTTTCCCTGGTCTTTGATATGCCTCCATTGGCGAACGACGCTTCAGAAGAAATAAAATAGAATTCCTCTTCATTCACGGTTATGGCATAAGGATGGGTTTGGATATTGGTCTTGTCCCGGTTCAGCAAAGCATTTTGGTGAAGAATTTTATATACAAAGGGATTGGGATCGAAACCCAGGGTGAGGCCTCCAGGTCCGGCAGCCAGGGCCATGGGCACGGTGGTGTCCCCGATATTGGCGCCGATGTCTATGGCAAGATCACCCGGCCGGATAAATTGTTTGAAAAAATCGACCATGCCTTGTTTGATCTCAAACGGCCTGACCAGGGGATTATCCCAGTTGGTAAATTCCACCCGGCCTTCCTGTGAAAGGTCAAACACATCGGTCTTCGTGGAATATTCACGGGTAATCCGTCTCGCAATTTTTTTGCGGAATGTTTTTTTTAGATATTCAAGTATTGTCATAGATTAATTGAGCACCTGAAAAGGTGGCCAAAAATAAGCCCCTGAAGGAGCATTCCCCTCATTTTGAAGGTATTATTTATTCCGGTTTTCCCCCTATGGCATGGGAATCAGGGAACCGGACACTGTCCGCGATCCGCTCCATGTCCTGCAACATCATACATTTAAAATGACCTTTTGGGCAGGCATTGCGGCCAAACCGGGCACAGGGGCGGCAAGCCAATCCCTTGATTTCAAAACCAAGGTTCTGATTCTCCCGGTTTTTGCCATAAAAAGGCCAGAAACCAAACTCAGCAAGGGTGCTGCCCCAGATGCTTCGGATGGGTTTTTGCAAGGCAGCGGCGATATGCATCATGCCGGTGTCCGGCGCAATGACTGCTTCGGCCTGTTGAAGGATTGAGGCAGATTGTTGAATGGAGAAGATGCCGCAGGCATTATAAACCAGCTCACTCTCGATCTGGCTGGCTGCCATTTGTTCCTCTTTGCCGCCAATCAGGACTATAGGATATTTTCCATCCAGGGAAGCAATCAATTCTCTCCATTTACTCACCGGCGGCCTTTTGGTAAAGTGAGCGGCCCCGACCACCAGGGCCAGGTAGGGGCCTTTGATACCGAATTGCCTGGAAGGATCCACCTTTGCAGCATCAGGGATAAAAAAATCGAGGCCTTTGCCGTCATCGTATACTCCAAACTTTCTGAGGCTGTTCAAATACCGGAGGGCAATATGGACTTTTGAGAAACGGTTAATCTTGAAGTATACCGACAACCATTTAGCCAGGTTTCCTTTTTTATAAGTGGTTGAAGGAACCGGCCACAGCGCCAGTCGTACCCGGAGGGATCTCAGATTTTTATGAAGGTCGACGATCAGGTCAAATTTTTCCGCCTTCAGTTGTGGGAGCATTCCGGACCAGTTTTTTTCCAGTGTCCAAACCCGGTCGATCAGGGGGTTGACCAGGAGCAATCCTTCAAAGGGCTTTTTGGTAAGAAAATGGATTTCAGGGTTGAGTTGGGTTTTGAGGCAGCGAACCAGTAAGGAGGTGAGCACCACATCTCCCAATGAACTAAACCGGATGATCAAAACCTTTTTTACCGGTTTCACCGCATTCATGGTTTTTTACCGAATTCAGATCCTTATAAACTTCAGACTTCCGGTATGGCCTTCAATGGTCAGTTTTAATAAATAGATGCCAGGGGAAAGGGATTGAACGGGTATGTCCAGTTTTTGGTTGCCGCTGTTATAATTGCCTTTGGAAGACCATTGAAGCCGACCCATCGCATCATATAATGAGAAACGGTTGCCATCGCTTGGTCTGGGCTGGGTCCATCCGACCTGGATCATGTTCCTGCTCACCGGATTGGGAAACAATCGTACTGCGTAAGGTTGAAGAGCCTGGTCCAGGACCGGCGTGCTCAGGTCCCTGGCCCCGTTGGCAAACCAGTTACCCTGCCTGGCATTTGAGATAAGGGCCCTTGCGGTACCGATGCCTTCAATTTTGCTGTTGTTTACGCTGATCTGCCCGATCACTTCCGTGCCGGATTGAGTACTTGCATTGAAGATGACCTTATTATCCAGAGTAGAATAGGAAGGCCAGCTCAGTTCTGAATTGAAAAGGATGGTGTCCACCCTTCCCGTTTCCAGGTTAGCTCCCAGCAACTGATAGGTGAATGGATCCGTATCCTCGAGGCGCATATCAAAGGCAATGATGTAGGGGCTGTTTTTGGAAAAGGTTGGATTTCCAATGCTTGTTTGCTCAGGAAGTTGGCTGAATAATTTAATTATTTTTCCATCTCCCCAGTCCTGATCATCATTGTCGTATACCCGCAGAAATGAAATGTCCCAATAATTGATGTCTGCCCAATCGGTATTGGGTATGTTGTTGTATGCGTCATACATCAGCCACTCGCCGCTGTAGTCAAATTCGATGGCATCGGCATAGAGGACTTCTCCGGTAGTTATTCCGCTGGTGTAGGTGGGGTTATACAATTCAAAAGCGCGCCACTCACCGCCGGAACCCAGGTTAAAATCATATATATGGATCAGATTTTCTTCCTGGTCCTGCAGGGCTGCTATCCGGTTTCCATCCCTCGAAATGGCTGCATTTCTCCACAAAGGCTGATCCTGAAGAATACCAGCTTCAGTGATTTGGCTGATATTCCAATCAATAATGACATAATGTATTTTTTTATCCTGGCCTACGAATACAATCACGGAACCGTCATCGGTAACGCTGGCGCGGCTCTCGGGCCTGGGGTCCTTGGATGAAAGGGGGTTTGCAACCGGGGTTCCTGCCGCATCTGCAAGATAGACTGCCGTGGAATTTGCATCGGCATAAACGATAAAATCCGCACCGGGATTGGTCTCGGCATTCTGTTGGGTAGGGGTGGGGGTGCCATCGAGGATGCCAACCATGTCGTATGCGGCTTTAGCTGCATTCACTTCCGCACTGGAAGCTCCGAAAAGATCAGTAGCGGATTGGATGACAGCCCTCCTGCAATCTACGAAGCGGGAGCTCCTGGTCAGGTAGCGGCTCAGGGCCCTGTAATAGATTTTTTCCGCCTTATCCAGGTCATTGTTTATCCTTATGGTAAACTGATAAAATGCCCAGTTGGGTATACCGCTGTTGATGTGGACGCCGCCATTGTCCTCACTTTTCTTATATCTTTCGTCATAGACCCTGGGCTGGTATCCGGGATCCCCGAATTGCAGGCCCCCGTTGTGGGGATCGCTTAAACTGCGGAGGGCACCACTTGGAAAGGCAGATAATTTTACGACGGATTCACCGATGAGCCAGTCGTCGCGGTCAATCAATCGACCGAAAATATCGGCAAAGGATTCGTTTAAGGCCCCGCTCTCGTTTTCATAGTCCAGGTTGGCGGTAGACTGGATCACGCCATGCGCCATCTCGTGACCAGCTACATCGAGTCCTTTGGCCAGGTTCGTGAAGGCCTGGTCACCGGCACCATAAAACAAGGCCTCCCCATTCCAGAATGCATTGTCCATTTTGCTCCCGTCCTCTTCCGTGATATTGATCATGGAAACAATATTTCCACCCATGCCGTTGATGGATAACCGGTTGTGCCGGCTCAAAAAGTATTGATAGGCCAGGCCCGCATTATTGTGCGCCGAAGCTGCAGTAGGGCTAATCCATCCGGTATTGGTTGCCCCGTTGATCAGACTGGCGTTGAAATTGTTACTGGAGGGGCTGTTATTCTTTCCGTCGAAGGTCCATATAACTCCTGAAGGTTCTTCTGTGTCCGTTCCGATGCTTTTAAACATGGATTTGGAAGCATCAAGCAGATAATACCGGCCGCCTTCTTCATAGGTGTTGAGTGTAAGGGAAGTTCCATTAAGGTCATTCGCCTGGCTGCTGGTCTTTCCTGCAAATTCAAAATGAGTGGGCCATTGGGGAGCTTGAATATCCGGCCCCGTATGGTGGTCATGACTTCCCTGGTCGTGGTGATGAGGCAACAGGGAGCAGGTGTTTTTGTATTTTCTGAGCACCTGGCCCTGGTGCGCATCAATCATATAATTCCAGATTTCCAATCCATTGGCTACATAGGATATATCATAAGCCAACCGCGGCTGGTCATTGACATCGTGAAAGATGGTGAGCCCTGTAATGCTCAGTGGCCTGTTCAAAACATCCAGTAGATTGGCCGGGACCATGCGCAAACGACCTTCCAGTTCCAGGTCTTTTTTTACGGCGTCCACGGCGGCTGATCCATCCAGCCGGGCATGCGTATTGACCGCTGAGGGAGTAGGATACACTTTACCGTTGACCGAGCTGAGTTGATCTTGAATTCCGTGGATAATCAGTTCTCCGCCATACACCGGGATGTTTTGATAAACCTGCCTGACCCGGATATGCTGCATGTTAAGTTCATCGGTTTCGCGGGAGATGAGTTGAATTTCTTTGTCAACGGTTTTTATTTGCAAGGCTTCCTTTAAGGGCTCCAGGAAGGCCGAGACCGAGGATTGGGCGGCTCTTTGGTTAAAACTGGTTTTTTTACTGCTGTGGGCCCAGAAGGAATGTTTGTCCATGTGGACAAAATCAATGGGGGTGGGCCCGGAATGCGTCTTGCCGGTTGTAAATTTTAATGGACGGAATCCATTCAATGAAACCGGTACCTGTTTAAGGCGGGTGGCGGGAACCGGCAGCCTTTTCATAGGGTGCAGGACCTGGCTCTTTTCCTTGCTGGAGGAAAATGAAATGGATTTGAAAGGCACTTGTCCCGCGAGGACAGTGGTGCAAAGCATAAAAACAATACAAAATCTCATAAATCCTTCCATTAAGGTTTTGGGATAAGGCTCATCAGGTTAGTATAAAACAAAATTAGGTTTTCCGGTACTGGGATTTTACCGCCCCAGGTCAGGCGGTGCCGGTCTTGTCTCAGGGTATATTCAACGAATTTGTAAATATTGCCGGGATCTTTCAGTTGAATTGCCGGAATCCCGAGGAAAAAATAATTGCTGAAAATCTGGGCGGCTTGATTCCTTCCCAGTTTGGTAACCTGGGTAAATGTTTTATCCGAAAGGCTTTTTTGGGAAAACAGCCGTCCGTTTTCCATGAGGGCATAAGTGTTTACATTTCCTGTAAAGCCACCGCCGTGCCCGAAATAGAGAATGGCTTTTTTAAATTTTTCCGGTCTGAATTTCTGTGCACTATGAGTTCCGGGAAGCAGGACCGTAAGCAATGCAGTCATTACTAATTTCAATATGAAGATTCGGTTTGTCAAAATGGCTTTCAACATTTGATTGTAAAACGAGGTTCGAACCGGTTACAATATGTTAATACGAAGGTATTGTTTTTATCCCTGAATAGATTTATTTTTGAAATCTTTAATCACCTCAAAAGATATTGTCTATGAAACAAATACTGATGACCCTGGTTTGTTCCCTGCTGTTGACTTCAGGAGACCTGTACGGACAATCCTGTCATTCCAAATCCGCAATGTCAGGTTGTTGCAAAAAATCTTCCGCGGCTGCCGCTTCCCTGGTGGCTTCACAGGACCCTACCATTGAAGTCCGTAAAGATGTGGCTACTGGGGATGTATCGTATTACCGTAAAAAAATGTGTTCTTACGGAGGGCATGTTTCATACGCCGCACTGAACTTTGATTCCAAATCAAATTCTTTTGTCAATCAGCCTCCGGCGGTATCTCCTGAAGCGCATTACCTGAAAGTTTCCACAGAATCCGGTGAAAAGGGTAAAATGGACTGCAATAAAATGTCCAAAGCAGAATGCCTGGAAAAAATGGCAAAGGGCGAATGCACGGACAAAGCAAAGACCTAAAGCGACTACAACGAAGCACAAACGTTTTAAACTATTCCATAATATATAAACCGTTATCCATTTTAAATGGGCAACGGTTTTTTTATGCTGTAGAGCATGGAGGTTTCAGGCCAGAATCAAACTTTAAAATTTAAATAAAAATTTATCTTTGTTGACCCTCAGGCCATATACCAAAACCTTTATAGCCTATGCCATTCAGCTATTTCAACTCTGTAGACGAGACTATAGGGAACACGCCGATCATTAAACTTAAAACGATCTCAGAACAGGTAGGATCAAATGTTTACGCCAAATTCGAGTCCTATAATCCCGGGCATTCGGCCAAAGACCGCATAGCCCTGTATATTATTGACAAGGCGGAAAAAGAAGGTAAACTGAAACCCGGGGGCACCATCATTGAATGTACTTCAGGAAATACCGGACGTGCGCTGGCCATGGTCGGCGGACACCGGGGATATAAATGTATTTTCACCGTACCCAACAAAATCAGTGAGGAGAAAAAAAGGATCCTGGTCGCACTGGGTGCGGAAGTACATGTATGCCCGGCTTCAGTCAAACCGGAAGACCCGAGGTCCTATTACAGCCAGGCCCAGTTTTTTGCGGACAGCATCCCGAACTCCTATTTTGTCAACCAGTACTACAATATGGATAATGTGGATGCCCATTATTACCTGACAGCACCCGAAATCTGGACCCAAACCAATGGGGAGATCACCCATTTCCTTGCCTGTTCGGGCAGCGGCGGCACCCTCAGCGGCATTTCAAGATATCTCAAAGAAAGAAACCCCGCAATAAAAGTCATTGGCATTGATGCCTATGGTTCCGTACTTAAAAAATATTTTGAGGAAGGCATCTTCGATGAATCAATCATCAAACCCTATGCCCTCGAAGGAGTGGGTAAGAACATCATTCCGATGACCTTCATCACCGAACACCTGGATCAGATGGTCCAGGTCAAAGACCAGCTCGCCATCAAAAGAGCCATAAAACTTACGGCCGAAGAAGGGCTGATGATCGGCCCAAGTGGCGGGGCGGCCATACAGGGAGTCTTTGAAATCCGGAAAGACCTCAAACCCACCGATCAGATTTTAATCCTGGTACCCGATCACGGAAGCCTATATCTCAGCAAGCTGTACGACGATGAATGGATGAATGAAAACGTCTACCACAAGCCCAAGAAAAATAAATACGGCCTGCCTTCCTACGATAAAATGAAAAAATTGTTGAACGGCATCTACGAAAGTTATAAACAATAAATCAGGTCTTCCTTGTCTTTTAGCAGCATTTCGGCTATTTGGAAGGTGTCGTTGGTCTTTTTGTTTTTAAGAAAATAGGTGGTGCTGACCATGGAGGTCCTTCGTTCCCAAATGTTTTTTGATCAATCAAGATAGGAATCCAAAAACCCGCTCTCCTTCAGAAAAACCATCGGGTCCTTAATATCCAGAATATCCCGGATTGCTTTTTTCTTATTGGTCGATTTATTAAAAAATCCCTGTGTGATTTTATACCCCATCCAGTATCCCAGGTCATTGGGCACGGATTATTTCCATGCACCCAAAATCAAACCCATGATGGTAAAGGCGACCACCATGTAGCCCCCGTTGATGAGCATATACCTCCAGGTCTTTCTTTCAAAGAGCCCGATGATGAATATCGCCATGGCTACCCAGCCGAAGCCGGTGAAAAAACCATACAGCGCCCCGGTACCGGCCTTGATCTCCGGATCCCCCAGAAAAAAAGCCAGGTTGTAAGCCATTACCAAAGAGAGGACAATGGCAAGCCCGAAAATCTTAGCCATATTGCCTTGTTTGAGCATCTCATCGGTAAAATGGTTTTCTTGTTTCCAGGCCTTTTCAAAAAGGACCGGAGACCACCACAATCCTCCGAGTAAAAAGGTGGACAAGGCGGCTACCAGGACTGCCAGGTGATTGATCTGAATGGATTCCATATGAAATTGTATTTAATTTTGTTTTGATGAAAAATATTAAGTTCCATTTCCGGATTAAATCTAATGGGCTGGAATTTATATGCCGGGTCCTCGTTTACCCAAACGGAAAAATCGGCTTCTGAAACGGAAGGACGATGAGAAAAAAGAGAAAATCCCTCGACACCCGGTTGATCCTGGATGATAAGGTAGTTCGGATGATTGGTGTTCCATTTTTCGGTTTGGTCATCCCCAGTGCGACCGGCCTGTTTGACCAGGCAGTTCTGCCGGCTTACCTCATGGGGATTTATTATTTATGGTTTATTTTCACCGCCTGGATGGTCTGGGAAGGCAACCGTTACCTCCTCTTCCGTTATCATTCCGTCATTCTGCAAAGTCAGTCCCTTATCCAGAAATACCTGACCATGCTTGGCCTCAATTTGTTTTATACCATTCCGGCTGCCCTCGTCCTGCTTTTTGGCTGGAAATGGGCGGCGGGGGCGGATCATGTGTCCCCCCGGCAGATTTACATCACCGTGGCAATCATTGCGGTCTGCGTAATCTTTGTGTCCAATATGTATGAAAAAGTGCTGTTGGTCAAGCTGAGTGAACAGGAGAAACTGGTGGCAGAACAACTCCAGCGATCGAAGATCCAGGCGGAACTGGAAGCTTTAAAAAATCAAATCGACCCCCACTTTATGTTCAATGCCCTAAATAGCCTTTCTTTTCTGATTGAAAACGATGCCAATAAAGCCAGGCAATTCACCGAAAACCTGGCAGAGGTGTACCGATACATTTTGCAGAGCAAGGAAAAAGACCTGGTCCTGCTGCAGGATGAACTCGACTTCATGAATCTTTATGTCTCCCTGCTGGAGCTCCGCTATGAAGATGCCTTTCGGGTAAATCTCTGCTTTGACAGCAAGTCACAGGGACAGTCCTTCCTGATTCCGCCCGTATCGATGATGATTGCTGTGGAAAATGCGGTAAAACACAATGAATTGTCAATAACCAGCCGCCTCGTTCTGGATATTGATTGTACCGGGGACGAACTCGTTATAAGCAATACCATGAGGGGGCGGAAGACAAGCCTTCCATCCACGCGGACGGGCCTGAAAAACCTGGATGAACGATTTGACAAAATATTGGGAAAAAGCATCCAGTCTCTCCAGGAGGGAGGCCGGTTTATATTACGCATGCCATTGCTAAAACTCAATGCCTGATGCGGGTGATCCTGGCCGAAGACGAAATCACTGCATCCCGCAAGCTGGCAAATCTGCTGCTCAGGGCAGATCCCTCCATCGAAATCGTCGCTTCGCCTGAAAGTGTGAAAGCTGCCGTGGACTGGCTTCAAAATCATGCGCCTCCGGATCTTGCCTTTTTCGATATCCGGCTTTCGGACGCGCTTTCATTTGAGATCTTTGACAAATGCAGGATCGACTTCCCGGTCATCTTTGTCACCGCGCATGATGATTACCTGCTCGAGGCCTTTGACCATAATGCCGTTCATTACCTTCTTAAGCCGGTCACGGAGGAAAAGTTGAAAAATGCGCTCCTGAAATTTAAACAGCTTGAAACGCATTTTATGTCCGGTGCCAGCCAATTCCTGAAGGAACAAAAAATAAACATGGGCTCGAGAGAACGCGTACTGGTACACAAAGGCGCTTATCTCGTCCCCCTTGAAGCCTCCGGGATCGCTTATGTTTTTACGGAACACAAAATCAGTTTTGTACGGTCGGGAAACGGAGAATTGTATGTGGCTGACCAGTCGCTGACCGAGTTGGAAGACCGTCTTGATCCTCTCCTTTTTTTCAGGGCCAATAGGCAGTACCTGGTCAACCGGGATTTCATCATCAAATTCAAATCCATTGAACAGAGTAAAATTTTACTGGAACTGAAACCCCCTACCAGACAGGAAGTAATCATCGGAAAGGAAAATGCCATTGGATTCAGGAAATGGATCAAGGATAATAAATCTCATTAATGAGGCATTTTTGTATTTTTCCTGTCTTAAGCAACCCGATGAAAAAGATATTTTCCCTCCTCATTTTGTGTTTTAGGGTTTGGATTTCCATGGCTCAGCCAGAAATCCAGGTTTCGGACCTCACACGCATCCTGTCCATATCCAATGTGGCTTATTCACCGGAGGGTGACCGGATCTTATTTAGCATTACTTCGATCAAGCCCCACCCAAAGGACAAATGGGAATATAATTACAACACCCAGCTTTGGATAAGTGATGACCGTGGCGCTGAAATTCGCCAGCTGACCTGGGAGGATGCCGGTGCCTCAAGCCCGTCCTGGAGCCCTGATGGGAAAAATATCGCTTTTGTAAGAGGGATTGAGGGTAAAGCCCAGGTGTTCATACTTCCGCTGGAAGGGGGTGAAGCCTGGCAACTGACCAATGAAAAAAATGGGGCAGGAAATCCAGTGTGGTCACCGGACGGCGGTTATATTGTCTTCAGTAGTTTAATCGGGCTGACTGAACTAACCACGGACAGCATACTCAATCCTGGAAAATCGCTTCCGGAATGGCCACTGGAAAAAGCAGGTTTTCAGGATAATCATTATATCCGGCCTTCCGGGGCAAAAGCCGACCCCAATGGTTCCCAGGAGGAGATCAGGGCATACCTGGCTCTCAACGAAAAAGACCAAAAGGCCAAGGTCATCAACAAACTGGTTTTTCAACAGGAAGCCACCACAAGCAATGAACTTTCCTTCAGCCATCTTTTCCGGATTGAAGTCAAACCCGGGGCAAAATCCAGAGCGCTGACCTCCGGGTTTTTTTCATATATGAATGCCGGTTTTATTGGTTCTTCAGGCCATATCCTGGTGCAGACCGATCTCGACCACCAGGAACATCCTGACCGCAGCCTGGAATCGGAGGTATACATTCTGGATACACACGACGGGAAGTTGCAAAAAGTACTTGGAAGGGAGGGGCTGGCCTTTGGTCAGGCCCAGGCATCTCCTGATGGGAAATGGCTGGCTTTTACCCGGGGAGAGGTGTCCCAGGTAGGTATTCCCACCCTGGCCATCATTCCGGTCAAAGGCAAAGAAAAAGATATCAAAGTCATTCCTCACGACCGGAATGTGGCCAACCTCCATTTTTCACCGGATGGGTCTTCACTGTATTTTACATCCCCTTCAAACGGGGGAGTGGTTTTGTACAGGCTGGGCCTGGGAGATCTGAAGAAGGAACAACTTACCGGTTTTGATGTGGGGATTGGCAGTTTTGATATCAGCAGGGACCACCGGCTTGCCTATGTCAAAACACAGGTTTCCAGCCCCTTTGAATTGTATATTTCCGACCGCGACCTTAAAAATCAAAGGCAGGTGACCACCCTCAATACATCCTGGCTGAAGGATAAAAAAATAAGTCTGCCCGAAAAATTTACATTTAAAAACGATAAAGGCATGACCATAGAATATTGGGTGATGAAGCCGGTCGGTTTTGATTCAGGCAAAAAATACCCTGTGATTCTAAATATTCATGGTGGGCCCACTGCTATGTGGGGGCCCGGAGAATCAAGCATGTGGCACGAATTTCAATACTGGTGTGCCAAAGGTTATGCCGTGGTATATTGCAACCCCAGGGGCTCGGGGGGCTATGGGCAGGAATTTTTACGGGCCAATATCAACGATTGGGGAAAGGGCCCTGCCGAAGACGTTCTGAAAGCACTGGATGAGGCCGCATCGCAGGGATGGATCGATACGTCCAAAATGGCGGTTACGGGAGGATCCTATGCCGGTTACCTGGTAGCCTGGATCATCGGGCATGACCATCGTTTTAAGGCAGCCTGTTCCCAGCGCGGCGTCTATGATTTGAAGACTTTTTTTGGTGAAGGGAATGCCTGGCGGCTGGTCCCTGCCTATTTTGGGGGATATCCCTGGGAGCAGGCCACCCGCGAAATCCTCGAGCGGGAGTCTCCAATCAACTATGTCCAGAATGTTCGCACCCCCCTGATTATTTTTCATGGAGAACAGGACCTCCGAACAGGGGTCATCCAGAGTGAACAATTTTATAAAAGCCTAAAAGTGATGGGTAAAACCGTGGAATACGTACGCCACCCCGGAGCAACCCATGAGATCACACGCAGCGGCAACAACAGGCAGCGGATTGACCAGATGCTGCGCACCTGGGAGTTTTTTGAACGGTTTATTCATCCCATAAAATAGTTTTGATATGAATGCGGTAATGATCACCGGGGTTTCTACCGGCATCGGCCTGGCCACTGCCAAATACCTCAAAGGCTTTGGTTTCCATATATTCGGTTCGGTCCGGAAGCCGGAAGATGCCGCTAGGCTTGAAAAAGAAATGGGGCCGGGTTTCACCCCTCTGATTTTTGACGTGCGTGACCGCAGAGCCATTGATGTGGCGGCCGCTCGGGTGGCCGAGATGATAGGCCAGAATTACCTGAGAGCCCTGATCAATAATAGCGGCATTGCAGTCTCCGGCCCGATCCAGCATGTATCCATCGACAAATTCAGGGAACAGCTTGAAGTGAATGTCATCGGTTTGGTGCAGGTGACCCAGGCTTTTTTGCCTCTTTTAGGAGCCGTGAAACCACAGACGGGCAAACCGGGAAAAATCATCAATATCAGTTCGGTTGGCGGACGACTCAGCCGCCCCTTTTACGGGCCTTACAACGCCTCAAAACATGCTGTGGAAGGGCTCACGGGTTCCTTGCGCCGTGAACTGCTTGATTTCGGAATCGATGCTATTGTCATCGAACCGGGCCCCATCGTCAGCGAGATGTACGAGAAAGCCAAATACGATACCGACACCTATGAAGGCACCATCTATCATGATCTGTACAAGCATAAAAATAAATTCATCGAATTTTCTCAAAAGATGTCCATCCCGGCCGAGGAAGTTGCCCGGCTCATTCACAACAGCATCATGATGGAAAAGCCTAAAACACGCCAGGTGATCGTGGCGAAAAAATGGATGATCGAACTGATGATGAAACTGCCGGATCGGGTTGTGGACAAAATGATGCTGAAACAAATGAAAGGGGTGCTGGAAAAATAGTGTCCCGCGGCTGCGGAGGAGGTGGTGGTTGGTGGGCAGTTCTTTTGCCGCAACCTAAATCTTTGCCTTACCTCATTCTCTTTTTCTTTATTTTTGCAGACTAAACGATTCATCATGAGATATTTATTGGTTATTGGGCTGTTGTTAACTTCCTGGACGGTCGTTGAGGCGGATGGTATCGTTTTTCATCAGGGTACCTGGCCGGAAGCCATGGCCAAGGCCAAAGAATCCGGGCAATTGATTTTTGTGGATGCTTATACCACCTGGTGCGGCCCGTGCAAACTGATGTCCGCAAAGACTTTTCCCGACAAATCCGTCGGGGAATTTTACAATGCCAATTTTATCAATGTAAAGCTGGATATGGAAAAAGGGGAAGGCCTCGATTTTTCAGACAAATACGGGGTTTCGGCTTTTCCCACTTTGTTGTTTATCGACGGTGAAGGCCAATTGGTGATGAAGGCAGTAGGGTATATGGATCCCGCCAAATTCCTGGATGCAGGAAGATCGGCCCTGAAAAAGGGCGATAAATCGGCATTATATGCCAAAGAGTACAATGCCGGAAAGCGTGATTTTATTACGGTTTACAATTATGTGAAGGCCCTGAACCAGGCAGGCAAACCCAGCCTTAAGATTGCCAATGAATACATCAACGCTCAGAAAGACCTTACCACTCCGGAGAACCTCAGGTTCATTTTTGAGGCCGCCACAGAATCCGATTCACGCCTGTTTGATCTCGCTATAAAATCGAAGGCGCTCCTGATCAATATGTTCGGGGAAGAAAAAGTAAAATCCAAATGGATCCAGGCAGGCCACCGAACGGTATTAAAAGCCATTGAATTTCAGACTTTTGACCTGTTGGCTGCTGCCCAGCAAAAGATCAGGGCCGCGATGCCTGAAGAAGGCGATGTTTTTGAATTCAACTCCAATATCCACTATTTTGCTGAAACCAAAGATGCTGAGAACCTTTACAAGGCAATGAAAAAACTACCTTCCTCCGTGGAAAAAGATCCCGATCTGATCCATCATCTGTCCCTGGAGGTGGAGAAATCATTCAATACGGATGAAAAACTGACAAACCTCTGTGAACAACTGTTCTCTAAATTAATAAACACTTCTTCTTCGGTGGATCATCAGTTTACCCTGGCCCGGATCTATGCCCTCAACGGTAAGCCAGAAAAGGCCAGTAAGCTGCTGACACAACTCATTCCGGTTGCCAAATCCAAAGGAATGGATACGGTGCCCATGGAGCAATTCAGGATGAAGCTGGGGTCATAGTCAGTGGCCAGTTGTCAGTAGTCAGGGGGCAGTATCAGTGGGTCAGTAGTCAGCGATAGGTACATCTTTGCTGGCTGTTTATTTCCTCCTTACACTCACTGCTCCGATTCAACAGATATCCGGACCGATTAACAAATTACGTTTCCTGATTTCTGGCTATTTTTAACCGGAATGCTGGAGTTTTTTTTAAGCCGATTGTTCCGAAACAGGTTTAGGCAGGTGGAGTCCTGGATGAAGGAACCTGTACGTTTTCAAAATGACCTGTTGTCGGATATTCTTTACAAGGGAAATTTTACGGAATTTGGCCAAAGGCATAATTTTTCGGTGATCCAGGATTATGAAACATATATCCGGCAGGTACCGGTACGCAATTATCCGGAATTTCAGCCCTGGATCGAACGCATGCGAAAGAGGGAAGAAAATGTGCTGTGGCCTGGTACAGTGGATATGTTTTCAAAATCTTCGGGTACGACAAGTGGAAAAAGCAAATACATCCCGGTCACGCATGAATACCTGGAATTCAATCACATTCAGGGGGCCAGCGATACCCTGTCCGTTTTATACAACCAGTTTCCAACCCTAGGGCTTTTCGAAGGCAAGAATATGATCATCGGGGGCAGCCTTGAGCGGTTGACGGAATATCCGGGTATTATCAGCGGTGATATTTCAGCCCTGCTTTTGAATAACATGCCCTGGTATGCCAGGCAGGTTTTCGTACCCTCCATTGAACTCGCCACCGCACAGGACTGGGAGCATAAACTGGAGGAAACACCCGCACAGATTCTGCACGAGCCCCTGGTGATGTTTGCCGGGGTGCCTACCTGGCTGATCGTCCTTTTTAAAAACATTCTCCGGCAAACCGGCAAGGAAAACCTGCTCCAGATCTGGCCCGGCCTGAAGTTATACATCCATGGCGGAGTCAATTTTGGCCCCATCCTGCCTGTATTCAAAGAGCTGATCCCCAGTGAATCCTTTTTATATCAGGAAGTCTATAATGCATCCGAAGGGTATTTTGCCACCCGGTATGAACAAGGGGATGACGGATTGCTTCTTTTAATGAACAACGCCGTCTTCTACGAGTTTAAGGATCTTCATACCGGAAATATCGTCCCGGTGGAAGGAATCATGCTGGGTACTCCATATCACCTGATCATTACCAACAATTGCGGATTGTGGAGGTATGATACAGGGGATGTCATTGAATGTACCGGCCTAGACCCGGTGAGGATTAAAATCGTTGGCCGGACGACCCAGTTTATCAATGCTTTCGGCGAGGAGGTGATCGTGGAAAATGCGGAGAAGGCACTGCAGAGGGCCTGCGCCGAACATCAATGCATGGTTACCGATTTCACTGCAGGTCCCAAGTACATGGACGGGGGCGGCAAAGGGGCTCATGAATGGATCATTGAATTTGAAAAAAGCCCCGCCAACCCGGGGGAGTTTGCCCGCTCTCTTGATCTTGCCCTGCAGAACCTGAATTCAGATTATGAGGCAAAAAGGACCAAAAACCTGGCGCTGGAACAGCTTATCATTCATGAAATGCCCAAGGGTTTTTTTTACAGGTGGATGAAATCACAGGGCAAGCTGGGAGGACAGCACAAAGTACCCCGCCTGAAAAACGACCGGTCCATAATCGACGCCATCCTCCAATTTTACAATCATGAACAAGACTGACCGGTCCCTGGAGCAATGGATGAAGGAGTTGGAAGGACGGCAACCCTTCCTGGATGAGGTGTCCTTTCTGGGATTGCTGGAAGGCCGGGTAAGCCAGCTGCTGGCTGATCAACCGGATTTGCTCTGGAGTTATCTTTACCGGCTGGATGTGGATGAGGCCAAAATCAGGATGGCGCTTCAGCATCCGGGGGATGCGGTGCATACCCTGGCCTTATTGATCCTGGAAAGGCAAAAAAAACGGGTGGCCACTAAAAAGACATACCGGAATGGCCCTGGAAAGGAATTTAACCCCCCGGATCTGTAAGGGGGCTTCAGGGGACCGGCAACGTGTCCATTCTCTGGTTTTTGTTTCAAAGTAGATTTACGTTAAAACTCACATTTTTCCACATTTATGATCTGAATTTAAAGTAATTTTTACGGGAATTGCAATTATTTCTCAGTATCTGCTTTAAAATAAGCCTGATTATTGAAAAAGTGAAAATTACAAATATGGGGACTTTTTGGATTTCTGGTGCCTTTCCCTGGTTATAGATTTGAGTCCTAAATCAAAAAAAGTACTGAATATGTCATTCAACAAACGACTTGCATGGATTCCGTTTTCGATTCTGCTCTTAATTGTGTTATTGAGTTTAATTCATCCCAGCATTCCCCAGGCGGTATATGCCGGCGAGGACCTGGTAGGCAGTGACATTGCCTGGATGATCTGCGCCAGCGCCCTGGTTCTGATCATGACCCCGGGGCTTGCCTTTTTCTACGGAGGTATGGTGAGGAAAAAGAATGTGATTTCGACCATGCTGCAGAGCTTTATCAGCATGTCCGTGATCAGCATCATTTGGGTGGTCGTTGGTTTCAGCCTGGCTTTCGGTGACAGCATTGGAGGCATCATAGGGAACCCCGCAACCTATTTTATGATGGATGATATCCTTGCCCAGAAGCCCTGGTCCCTGGCCCCAACCATTCCCCTGGTGCTCTTTTGTTTTTACCAGCTGAAATTCGCCATCATCACCCCGGCCCTGATCACCGGTGCTTTTGCCGAGCGTATCCGGTTTTCTTCCTATGTCTTGTTCATTATTTTATGGTCTTTGTTGATATACAGTCCCCTGGCCCATATAACCTGGCATCCTGAAGGCATCTTTTTTGGTCTTGGTGTCCTGGATTTTGCTGGAGGGACGGTGGTGCATATGAGCGCGGGTTGGGCTGCCCTTGCCGCAGCGCTGTTTTTGCGCCGCAGGTCGGAAGCGACGGGGCTTGAACCCGCCCGGATTACCTATGTCATGCTGGGTACCGGTTTACTCTGGTTCGGCTGGCTTGGTTTTAATGCCGGATCGGCCATGGGGGCCAATACCCTTGCGGCTACGGCAATGGCCACGACTACTGCCGCATCAGCAGCTGCCGCATTCAGCTGGATTATTTTTGAATCCATCCGCGGCCGCAAACCTTCTGCCATGGGTGCCTGTATTGGCGCGGTGGTCGGACTGGTCGCCATTACACCTGCTGCCGGTTTTGTGAGTATACCCCACGCGCTGACCATTGGTATCGTTGCCAGCATCGTGAGCAACCTGGTCGTTGAATGGAGAAGCCGGACCACGCTGGACGATACGCTGGATGTATTCCCTTGTCATGGAGTCGGAGGCATGGTGGGCATGATCCTCACCGGCGTCTTCGCCAGCCAGGCGATCAACCCGGCAAATACCACAGGCAATGGTTTGTTTTTCGGAGAAACCAAATTGTTCTTTATCCACCTCCTTGCTTTGGTTGCCGTTTCCATTTTTGCGTTCTTTGGGACCTATCTCCTTTTGAGGATTACCAACGCCATATCCCCCCTCCGGGTGCACGACGAGGAAGAATTCCAGGGCCTGGATCTTTCGCAGCACGGAGAAAAGTTATAAATCATATTGCTACATCTATCGGGAAAACCCTGGGGAGCGCGAAAGTGGTGACCCGGGGTTTTTTATTTTTACCGGGGGACCTGAATGCCAGATAAAACTTCAGCCGAACACTGTGGATTCGCGGATGGGAATGCAACCATCGGCCCGGACCTGGCGGCCCGAGGGATGAAGCCCCGAACTGCTTAACCGGATTTACAGCAGATATTGTAAATTTGGTTTAAATCCTCATATTACTTTGAAAAAAATTCTTGTTCCGGTTGATTTCAGTAAGGGTACGCGGCAAACCCTGGATTTTGCCATTCAGACGGCAGGGGTGCTGGGCAGCAAGATTTTGATCCTGAATGTGATTGACTTTTTGGAAAAAACCGTCGGATTGCGGTCGGTCAATCAAATCATTCAACAGGATGCCATCCAGCGGCTTGAAAAATTTGTTGCCCCCTACAAGAAAAAATCCTCCGTGCAGATCCTGACCAAAATCGCAAAAGGGGAGCCTTATACCGTCATTTCCCGCCAGGCGGAAATCAGCGGGGTTGATCTGATCATCATGGGTGCCCAGGGGGATGACAATGAGGATAGTTATTTCCTCGGCAAAGTAGCGGGAAGCATTATTAAGTTTAAAAATATTCCGGTCATCGTTATTCCCAAAAGCTACCAGGCCAGGGGAGTGCAGAACATCTTTTTTATGTTCAGAAAATTAAATAAAAGCCTTTTCGACATTCTTCCTCCCCTTTTCGAACTCAGCGACGCTTATAAAGTTCCCATTCGAGCGGTTCACCTGACCGGAACAGGAACGGGAACCGTTGCATACTCTCCGGAACTCATTTTCGAAAACCGGCCATTTACCTTTGAGGATCTGAAGGCTGACAGTTTTACTGAAGGAGTAGCCTTGATTCAGGCCCGGGAAAACATGGACATGCTTTGCGTCATCAAACGAAAACGGGGCCTGCTGGAATATATTTTTGAATCCAGCCCCACACCGAAAAGCGTTATCGACAGCCCGGTGCCTGTTTTGTTTTTGAATGACGATGAATAAACTCAGGAAAAGACTTCTACCAGCCGGTTGTCCCCGTTAAGGACCCTTATGCGTGCGATCACCCATTCCTCATCCAGCCCGTTTTCGATCATTTCCGGCCATTCCACAAAACAATATCCCGGTTCCTGAATCAGGTCATAAACTCCGGCATCAAAAGCTTCCCGTTCAGACCGCAGGCGGTATAAATCCAGATGGACGATAGCTGCTCCCGATGCCGCCAGGTAGGTGTTGGCAATGGAAAAGGTGGGGCTTGAACCCGGATCCGGCGATCCCAGCTGCCGGATAAACGATTTGGTGAGCGTAGTCTTGCCGGATCCCATCTCCCCGTACCAGGCCCATTTCTTACTTGCCGGGTATTGGAAAATCAGGGTTTTCACAAAGTCTTCCAGGCTCTCCACGGTATAAACAAAGGTTTTTTTCATTTCGCCCCGGATAATGGTCAGTGTTAATACATATCCCCTTATTTTACAATAAATTATATTAAAAATGAGCGTTTAATATTTAGATATTTATTGACCTTTTATAGCTTATAATTCGTACCTTTGCGCCTGAAATTACAAGGGGTAAAAATGACACAAAAAGCAGGTGAATATACCGCAAAAAACATACAAGCGCTGGAAGGGCTGGAAGCCGTCCGCAAGAGGCCCGGCATGTACGTTGGTTCTACGGACACCAAGGGACTGCACCATCTGGTCTGGGAGGTTATAGACAATTCCATCGATGAACACCTGGCGGGCCACTGCAGCGAAATCATAATGACCATCCATCCGGGTAATTCCATCACCGTAAAAGACAATGGCCGCGGAATTCCCACGGGTTACCACGAGCAACTTAAAAAATCAGCCTTGGAGGTGGTGCTTACCGTATTGCATGCAGGAGGAAAATTTGACAAGGATACCTATAAGGTGTCCGGAGGCCTCCATGGCGTCGGGGTGTCCTGCGTGAATGCCCTGAGCGAATACCTGCGGGCTGAAATACGGCGTGAAGGCAAAATCTGGGTCCAGGAATATTCAAAAGGCAAGCCTCAGACGGAAGTACATATCACGGGCGACTCTTCAGAAACGGGAACAACCATTACGTTTAAACCCGATTCAGGGATTTTTGAAGTGCTGGAATACAAAAGGGATACGCTTGCCAACCGGTTGCATGAACTTTCCTTCCTCAACCCTGGGCTGAAGATGTCATTGATCGATGAAAGGGAAGTGGACGACGACGGCCTACCTATCCGCGAAGAATTTTTATCTTCTGGCGGTTTGGCGGAATTTGTGACCTACCTGGACGAAGGGAGGACCCCGCTTATCGAAAAACCCATTTCGGTCAAGGGGAAAGAAGAAAATATCGAAATCGATGTCGCCCTTCAATACAACGATGGGTACAATGAAAACATATACAGTTTTGTAAATAATATCAATACCCGGGAAGGGGGAACCCACCTCAGGGGATTCCGGATGGCGGTAACCAAAGTTTTTTCAGACTACGGGGAATCCAACGGTTATTTTTCAAAACTCAAATTCAAGGTATCCGGTGAAGATTTCCGCGAAGGACTTACAGCTGTGATTTCCGTTAAAATTCCGGAACCCCAGTTTAAAGGCCAGACCAAGGGCGAACTGGGAAACAATGAAGTCACCACCGTCGTGTCGCGTGCAGTGGGTGATGCGCTTAAAAACCACCTGGAGCTGAACCCGGGCGAGGCCAAGCGGATTATGGAGAAAGTGGTGCTTGCTGCCCGGGCACGGGAAGCAGCCAGAGCCGCACGCGAACTCATCATTGGTAAAAAAGGCATGAGCAGCATTTCGCTCCCGGATAAATTCGCCGATTGTTCGAGCCGGCGCCCGGATGAATGTGAAATTTATCTGGTGGAGGGCGAGAGTGCGGGCGGAACTGCCAAAACGGGGCGAGACCGGAATTTCCAGGCCGTCCTCCCGTTGAAAGGAAAGATCCTGAATGTCGAAAAGGCGTTCGAACATAAAATTTACGAGAGCGAGGAAATCAAGAATATTTTTAATGTACTCGGCGTGCGGATCGAAGAGAAAGACGGGGAAAGACGGCTGAATATGGACAAACTCCGTTTCCATAAAGTCGTGATCATGTGCGATGCCGATATCGACGGCAGCCATATTGTGACCCTGATCCTTACTTTCTTTTTCCGGTATATGCGCTCCCTGATCGAACACGGTTATATCTATATTGCAGCTCCGCCCTTATACCTGGTATCCAGGGGCAAACAGCAGCAATATTGCTGGACCGAAGACGACCGCAAAAGGGCCGTGGAAGCCCTGGCCAAGGGCGGCAATGAATCTTCCGTAAAAATTCAGCGGTACAAAGGGCTGGGTGAAATGAATGCGGATCAGCTTTGGTCAACCACGATGGATCCCAAAGAAAGGCTGTTGAAAAAAGTGAGTGTCGAAGACGCGGTGGCCGCCGACCGTACCTTTTCAATGCTCATGGGATCAGAGGTGGAACCCAGGAGGCTTTTTATTGAAGCCAATGCGAAATACGCGAAGGTGGATATTTAGATTCAAACTTCCGGGCGGCATTCGTTTTGCCTGAATTGAATTAAATTTGTCGAATGTCAGCCGGTAAGAGCAAAACCATGCCTGGAAAGCCTTTCTGGCTGAACGCCGTGCAGGTTGTAAAGCAGCAACAAAAACCATTAATGGTTTTTAGCTTGGGGGCTGTTCTTACTTTGGTGGCCCTGATATATTGTTATCCTTATCTTATTTTATCCCTGGATTCTGGATCCTATGTCAGTTCCGCGGAAAAAGAGGTGATCGGGTACAGGCCTTATGGATATTCGGTTTTTATTCGATTAATCCATTCCATGAACACCTCCATGAGGAGTATCAGTTTGATCCAGTATCTCATTTATAGCCTTTCCTTCTTCCTTTTTGCGCTCAGCATCCTGCATTTCTGGAAGCTGAAAGCGCATTGGATTAATATTCTCTGGGGATTAGCGGTTTTTTTATGTCCTTCGGCACTTTATCTGGCTTTTTCGTTGATGTCTGACTCCTTGTTTACCTCCCTGACTATTTTATACCTGACCTCCATCCTGTGGATGATTTACCGACCCGGTTCCGTGATTTTTGTCCTGCATCTCCTGATCCTGTGGTGCCTTCTGTACACCCGGTTTACTTCAGTGGCTTATGTACCTGTTTCGATGATGGCTATCTATTTTACCGTTTCAAACAAATGGATAGGATTGCTGAAAGGCGGTTTGATCGTTCTCGTTTTTTTTGCCTATTACCAGGGTACCCGAAACCAGTATGCCAGGGATACCTCCGTGTATACATTTTCTCCGTTTGCTGGTTGGCAAATGCTCAATAATGCTTTGCATATCTACCCCGAAATCAGGCCCCGGGCTGCCGATTTCAGTGACCCGCAAACCAAAACCCTCATTACCTTTTTGAATCAGTATCCCGATACCTTCTATGCCCACGACGGGTCCTATTATATCTGGAATAATTCATCTCCCCTGAAACAGTATTTGCAGGTAACCCTCACAGAAAAAAAGTGGACTTATTTCAAAACCTGGGTCTACCTGGGAGATATCTACAACAAGGCCGGCAAACAAATCATACTTCATTACCCCCTGGCTTACCTTAAATCATTCCTGTTGCCGGTCATCAAGTCCATGATTTTTCCTTCCAGTGGTTTTTGTTATACGGAAAACCTGTCGAAGGATAAGCCCCTTTCCGATTATTTTAAACTACCCAACGAGACCCAGTTTTTGCCCCGGCAGAATATCTTCAGGCCTCTGGCTTCATGGGTGCCGTGGACTGCTGCTTTCTTTTGGATGATCACGGGCTTGTCTGCGGCCTGGTTATTCCTAAAAAGAAAATTGCTGGGAAAACGCGAAAGACTGGTTTTTTCTTGCTTCGTGGTTTTCTTGCTGTCTTATTCGGTCATAAACCTGTTGTCCGGGGTCATTGAAATCCGGTACCTGACTCCTGTTCATTCCGTCCAACTGTTAATGGTACTGGGTGGCTTGCTGACCTTACCCAATATTAAAGCCAAAATCCAGAAGTGATGAAATATGGCCATGGCCTGATATTATCTTTAAAGCCAATGGTATGAGTAAACTTTCAGTTCTGGTCCCGGTTTATAACGAGGAAAAAACCATTGGACTGCTGCTCGATAAATTGCGTGAAGTCCGGTTGATTGCCGGAATGACTATGGAGATCATTGTCGTAAACGATAAAAGCACGGACCATACCCATCAGGCGATACTTGAATACATTGAAAAAAATAATTTAGGCAATCTGTTTTACTATTCGCATGCGAAAAATGAGGGGAAAGGCGCCGCTTTGCATACCGGCATATCAAAAGCTACAGGGGATTATATCGTCATTCAGGATGCCGACCTGGAATACGATCCCAAGGAATTCAACCTCCTGCTTGTGCCTTTGATGGAAGGCCATGCCGATGTAGTATACGGATCCCGGTTCATCGGAGGCAAGCCCCATCGATTGCTTTTTTTCTGGCATACCATCGGAAATAAATTTTTAACCTTCCTGTCCAACCTGTTCAACAATATGAATTTCTCGGATATGGAAACCTGCTATAAGATGTTCCGGCGCGAGGTCCTTCAATCGCTTAGATTGAAGGAAAAGAGGTTTGGATTCGAACCCGAAGTAACCGCAAAAATTTCCAAAATCAAGGGGCTCCGGATTTATGAAGTAGGCATATCTTATTACGGCAGAACTTATGAAGAAGGGAAAAAAATTAACTGGAAGGATGGGCTTAAAGCCATTTACTGCATCTTTAGATACAAATTTTTTAATTAATTAATTTTTTTAATTCTTTAGGAAAGGTTGAGGTTTCATAGTTGATGCCATGCCGGTCCGGCCGGCTGAAAAACGCATATTAAATATATTTAATAATTTTAATTTTATTTTCTTTCTTCATACCATGAGACCGCAGGGAAGCAGGCTATTAATCTTCATTGTCGCGTACAATGCGGAAAGGCATATTGAAAAAGTACTGGCCCGGATTCCCAGGCAGGATCTGGACAAATACGATTATGAGATCCTCATCATTGATGATCAGTCCCGGGATGCGACCTTTGAAAGAGCCCTGGATTATCAGAAGCAAAATCTGAACCTCAACCTCACGGTACTTTATAATCCCCAGAACCAGGGTTATGGGGGTAATCAAAAACTGGGGTATCATTATGCCCGGCTTCATGGTTTTGATATTGTCCTTTTGTTGCACGGGGATGGCCAATATGCCCCGGAAGAGTTTGATCGGTTGGTCTCACCGATCGCAGAGGGCCGCGCCGATGCCGTTTTCGGTTCAAGGATGCTCAATAAAAAGGATGCCCTGAAAGGCAAAATGCCCTATTATAAGTTTGCCGGAAATATCATCCTTACCTGGGTCCAGAACAAAATACTTGGTACCCGGCTTTCCGAATTTCACTCCGGATACCGGGCATACTCCGTCAAGGCCCTCGGCCAATTGCCGGTGGAGAGGAATTCCAACGATTTCCATTTTGATACCCAGATCATCATTCAGCTGGTGATGGCTAAAATGAAAATCCTGGAAGTCCCGATTCCAACGCATTATGGAGATGAAATATGTTATGTCAATGGGTCCCAATATGCTTACAATATCATCAAAGCTTCTATACACAGCAGGCTCCAGCAATGGGGCATCTTTTATAAAAGAGAGTATGACCTTGATCAATTGACAACCCCTTACCGGTTCAAATCCGGTTACCTTTCCTCTCACAGCCGGGTGGTGGAAAAAGTTCCCGCCGGAACAAAAGTCCTTGAGATCGGAATTGTTTCAGGCCTGCTTTCGGACGCCCTGATTCATAAGGGGTGTACCGTCACATCGGTGGCCGTCCAGAATCAGGTTCCGCTGACTCTTATCGATAAGGGGATATGGCAATCCCTGCAAACAGAAGAATACGGTGTCATCCTCCTGATGGACCTGCTGGAAACGCTGGACCAACCTGAAAAATTACTGGACGAGTTGAGAGACCAGATTCGCCTGACCGACCCGGACATATACATAACCGTGGCCAACATCGGCTTTTTTATTACCCGGTTTCAGTTGCTGTTTGGAGGCTTTAACTACGGGAAAAGAGGCATCCTTGATCTGAATCACAAAAGGTTGTTTACAAAAAAATCCATTAAACGACTTTGCGAACAATCCGGAATGAAAGTGATCGGCATGGAAGGCCTGCCGGCCCCTTACCCGGAAGCTTTCGGCCTCAATCCCTGGTCAAAGGCCATGGTCCGCATGAATGCCTTGCTGATCCGCCTTTCCAAGGGCCTGTTTGCCTATGAATACCTGGTCCAGGTCAAAGCGAAACCGGTGGTGAAACACCTTATCCGGCATTCCATCAAAGCCTCTGAATTGAGAAAACATCAACACCTGATATCTGAATAAAGTGTATGTCTAAACAAAAGGGTAAACCTGAAATCAAGCCAATAAACACAGGCAATCTGAACATTCTACTCCTCCAGTCGGGTCAAATTGGAACGCCGGAAATCCGGGAAGTGATCAGCCAGGTAAAAACCAGGCTTAAGAACACGGACCTTGTGCGGGCCGAATTCCCTAATCCACAAGTTCAGGAATTTGAGTCGATCACCTTAATTCCAGACCTGGAAACGGAAGCGGCCTTTTTTCAAAAGAATGTGTTGGCCATTGACCTGAGCCATAAAAACTGGGAAAACGAACTCACCCATTGGAGTGAATATAAGGAGACGGGATCCGCACAACGACCAACCGCCCTTGTCTATTGCGGAAAAAAGGGCCGGTGCATGCCTGGAAAAGCCACCCTTTTATTTCCAAAAGGGTATTTTGAAAAGAATCGGGAAAGCGGAACATTAAAAGGAAGGGATCTTCTGCTGCTTGTACGGAACAGAATGCAATCCTCTGGCCTGGTGAACAACCTGTTTTTGGTAAACCAGGAGAATCCGAAAGAGAACCAATATCAGTTCCGGGAAAAATTATCCGGTTTCTGGCGAAAAAACGTGGCTGGACCGTGGGGTTTATTCCGGCAAGGGGGCATCCCTTCGTCTTTGAAACTGGATGCGCTTTTTCAGCTCTTGTTTACCGGATTGATCGCAGCCGGATTGTTGTATGTTCTTCTTGGTGCCTTGAACGTGGGTAACAGCAGTGATGAAAACCGCTACATTACCCAGGCGGAAAAAGTGTATCGTTTTTACAGGTCATTCGGAGCAGATACTTCCGCATTAACCAAATCGGGAGTGGACCCCCAATACTACAATGGCCAGATCTTTGACAATGTCCTGTATACGATAGGAAAGCCGTTCAACCTTGAACGTAATTTTACATTTCGTCATTTGCTGAATGCCCTGACGGGTTGGTTCAGCATCCTTTTTGCCTCACTCATTGGCCTGCGGCTTGGAGGATATCGGCTCGCGTTATATACCGCTTTATTAATGCTGCTCAGCCCGATTTATATGGGCAATGTCTTTAATAATCACCGGGATATCCCTCTGGCTACGTTTACCATTTTTGGGGCATGGTCCATCATCCGGTTCTGGGATTATTTTCCTGTCATCAACCGGAAATATGTTTTGTATATCGGATTGGCCCTGGTTCTGAGTTTTGCTTCCAGGTTGGCCGGCGGGGTACTGCTCACCGCATTAATGGGGCTTTATTCCCTGCTCTGCCTGATTTCCCTTAAACAACTGACGCGTCTGATCCAGCTAAACAAACAAACGTGGAAACCGGTGATTGTCCTTATCCTCACCACCCTGATGGCTTTTGTCCTGAATCTTCTGGTATGGCCCTATGGGCTGGTCGGTCCGGTCAGCCATTCCCTTGAAGTCATCCGGAGTTCGGGCAATCACCCGGTCGCCCTATACCAGATATTTGAATCCAAATACAGGCTTTCTTCTTCCATGCCGGATCATTACGTAATTAAATATGTCGGAATTACTTTGCCTGCAGCAGTTCTTGCGGGAGTGGCCATCGCTATTTTTGCCTCTGTGACCGGGAAAATAAAAACCGGAAGAAATATCCTTTTTTTCCTTTTTTTCTCATTCATGTTTCCATTGGTTTATTCATACCTCAAACTGGGGAATATGTATGGAAGCTGGCGGCATTTTTTATTTATCCTGCCCTTCCTGGCCATTTGTTCAGCCGTGGGCTGGCACTGGTTGTTTGGACGTTTTCCCCGGATCCGCAACAGTTATTGGTCCGCAGGCCTCCTGGCATTGCTGCTGATTCATCCCTTGCAATATATCCTGCGCAACCATCCTTTTGAATACCTGTACTACAATGAATTCATTGGAGGGCCGGGCGGCGCTTATGGCAAGTATGAACTGGATTATTCACTCAACAGCCTGAAACAGGGATCCCAATGGCTTAAGAAATACATCCGGGACAAACATGCCCCAGGCACCAAACTCGTGATCGCGACCAATGGATCATCAGAACTTTCCTATTATTTCAAGGGTTTTGACGATAGTATATCCATCATCTATAC
>CAYOPD010000028.1:0-40291 GCA_964405735.1 uncultured Saprospiraceae bacterium
GTTTGAATTAATTGAACGGGGATGAAAACCACGGGGTGTTTTGTAATAATCGAAATACTCTTTTACAAACTGCGGAGACTTTTCATCCATTTGCCCTAATCCATTTTCAGGATATTTTGGTGTTCCTTTCGCCGCATCTTCCCACCGCTGCAAGCTCATTTCAGTTAACGACTTCGTTCGCTGCTCCGGGGTCAGTGAGCCAAAATAGCCTTCGGCATTCACTCGTGACATGTCGTACATGCTTGTGGTAGCAACCGCTTTTACACGTTTGTCAATGGCAGTGGCATTTAGGGCAAAACCCGCCCAGCCACAAATGCCAATGATGCCAATGCGTTCCCTGTCCACGTTTTGTGCAATCCTAAAAAGTCAACGGCGGCGCTGAAGTCTTCTGTATTGATGTCGGGTGAAGCGACGTTTCTTGGTTCGCCACCACTTTCGCCGGTATAAGAAGGGTCGAAGGCGAGTGCTGCAAATCCACGTTCTGCCATCTGGTTTGCGTATAGTCCTGATGATTGTTCTTTAACCGCACCAAACGGACCACTGATGGCAAGTGCTGCTAATGGCTGTGTGCCACTGTTTTTTGGAAGATACAAATCGCCTGCCAGGGTTAGACCATACCGGTTTTTAAACGTTACTTTTTGCCGTGTTACTTTATCGCTCAGCGTAAAAGTATATTCGTCTGCCTGTCTTAATGTTTCCATGTTTTTTGTGTTTTTTGTATTTATTTTTTGCGATGCCACCTGCCCTATAATTAAGAGGGAAAAGAAAAATCCAATAGTTATCTTTTTCATAGACCTATTTTTTACTCAATTGATTTAATAATTTTTGCCGGTATACCACCTACTATTGTATTTGCGGGAACATCTTTGGAAACTACCGCACCTGCTGCTACAACAGCGTTTTCGCCAATGGTTACACCGGGCAGGATGGTTGCCCCTGCACCAATCCATACACCTTTCTTAATGTGAATGTGTCCCGGAACAAGCGATGCTCTTTCAGTAGGGGAAATGGGGTGGCCTTCGGATAATAGACTGACTTTCGGAGCAATTTGAACATTGTCTTCGATGGTAATGCCTCCCAAGTCAAGGAAGACACAATCAAAGTTGATAAAGACGTTGTTACCGATTTTGGTGTTCCTGCCATAGTTGATATACAGCGGTGTGAAAACGGCAACGCTTTCGTCAATCGTTGACCCGGTGATTTGGCTTAGGATGTCCCTAATTTCTTCTGGGTCAGAGGAATTATTTAGCTGAACCAACAACTTTTTGGTGGCAAAAGAAGCCTCACGGAGTTTGTAGGCTTCGGGATTATTGGCTGTAACGGTTTCCCCGTTTCTCAGCCGTTCAAAAACGTCTGTGCTCTGCTGATTTGATACCATTCCACAAAGGTCCAACTATAAGTAAGCCCACCGGTAAAGATTATCAAACCAATTATTAAGAATTTCAAACTTCCGGTAACCTTAACGATTTTGGATTGGTGCCGGTTAGTCTTTTAAAGAAGTTATTGAAGTAGGTAGCGTATTCAAAGCCAAGTGCATAGGCAATGTCAGCAATGTTCCAGGCTGTGTGCTGCAGCATTGCTTTTGCTTCACTCACGATGCGTTCGGTTATATGTGTTGTTGTGGATTTGCCTGTTACTTCCTTTACTGCACGGTTCAAGTAATTGACATGGACATGCAGGGCAGCCGCATAATCCTGTGCTGTTTTGAGCCGCAAAGGGTTATCTGCGCTTTCAATCGGGAACTGCCTTTCCAGCAGTTCAAGAAAAACGGCTGTGAGACGGGATGCGGCATTTTTATGCTGGTCGTAGTTTTCTGAAGGTCGGAGCTTCAGGGCTTCATGAATAACCAGGTTAATGTAATTGCGGATAAGGTCATCTTTATAGGCGTAGTTGCTCTTTTGTTCTTCAATCATCCTTTGAAAGATGGTATTGAGAAACAACCTTTGCCCTTCATCAATCTTTAAAACGGGAGTGCCGCCAATTTTGAAAAGGGGAGAATTTTGCAGGCTCTCCGAACGGTCGGATGCTTTAAAAAAATCTTCGGAAAACAGAACAGTATAGCCTATATATGTGGTGGAAATGGTTTCCCAGGAATAGGGAATGTGCGGATTGCCGAAAAACAAAATTGTGCCTTCCTGCTCAAAACTTCTGTCCGCATAATGGATTTTACTTTTTCCTGTGGTTAGACATATTTTATAAAAATCCTTTCTGCTATAGGTCTTTGTGGCACTGCCGTCAGCTTCTATCTGAAAGACATTAAAGCCCTTCAACTTCAGTTCATTGTTGAACTCGGAAACCGACCGTACAATTTTGTTTTCCATGAAGCAAAGTTAAGAAAATCAAAACAACGACACGTCAATGTAACATTATATCAGCAGATAAATATTTACGAACAATGAAAGTGTAAAAAGAGTATTGGGCAATATGGGAAGCAATTGTCAAGATGAGGTGACAATTTATGTCAGGTAAAATCCTGTCGGGCGGGGTGGGCAGGTTGTGCGTAGGCATTTTTAGGCCCTCGGCAAGGTTGGCTTCTGTGTCTGGGTTTTGTGTGCCTTGCCATGTGCTAAAATAAATCTTTTTTTTAAAGATTTAATCCGGGGAATCGGTCATTAGCCGTTTCTAAACGTTTGCTGTCGATTATAGCCGGATATATCCGTTCGTATCCGACAATAAACGATTACCAGGCACTGCTCCGTTAATGAGCCGCTGCGCAGAAGTCTATGTGGACCGAAGTTCTGAATCCTTTGGCGAAGAAAAACAACTCGGCTTAGTCTGTTATCCCGGGGTGTATCCTCTTAGCAAATTCCTACGCTTCGTTCGGCATCCCGACCCAAGAGTCGGAACTTACCTCTGAGAATTTATCCGTCGCCCCGCCATATTGCCAAACCGCTGGGTGGCCATAGTGGGTCCTATCCAGGCTCATTATGCAAATTAATGATTCGTAGTAAAGTGCGCAGAGGCTTTGATTTTTTCCCAGATGACATGGATGGAGCCGCCCATTGAAGTAGGAACCACTTCAATCGTCATCAGCTCCACAGGTTCGTTTAGTTGTTCCACCTGCATGGGCACTCGCAGCACATCATGAACTGGATTATAGTCTGTACCCCAAATATTAGCTTCCTTGTTGAACATCATGGTCCATCCAGTTTCTGTAGGCCAAGTAAAAACCGAATATTCACCGGCCGGAAGGACTTTGCCATTAAAATTGAGCGGATGACTTATGGTTATCTTGGTAGCCTGGTTGGAACCGGTTCGCCAATACCGGTTCCATGGAACTACTTCCCCGAATATGACTCTTCCTCTCCTGGAAGGCCGGGTATAATTAATTTTTATGCTGCTATTGCCAATAACTGCCTGAACAGAATCATATTTATTCGGCCAACCAAAAGGACCAAATTGCTCTTCCCTTTGGGCATATAACAAAATTATGGAATCCAAATTCAGACGCGGAACAATGGTTGCTTTTACATTATAAGAAGATCCAATTGCATCGATTGAATCAACCTTACCTTTTTCGTTTAAGAAGAGTGTGAAGGGGCCCATCAACCGGCTATTTGCAATAATCTTTCTGTCGGTTATTCTCTTCACTACGAACTTTGCGGGAGGTAGACCATCTTTCTGAATGCCTACAATACTATCACCGACATTCGGGGGGACATAATTGGCTAGTAAAACAGACATATGAACATAAGGCCAATAACTTACCATTACTCTGCCCGCATACTTCTGTTCAGAAATTTCGTTGCCACTCGCCTGCCTGATGTAGGTGGTATCCTCTTTGTGAACAAGATTAAAGGTTGCCAAAAGTATCGAGTCCTTTCCAATGACTGGCTTGTACCGATAGCCTTCCATATATTGCAAATCTCCGTTAGGAAAAAACCTGCCCTTTAATTTGTTAACATTTGAATTGGCTCTTTGCACAACAGTGGCGGTAAAATCATCGCCTGTCAAACGATAATGTGTAATCTCGACAGTGTCCTTAGCCATACCCAAGGTATAGATTATATAGCCGCTGTCTTGATGCTGGTTCTGGGCGTGTACTAATAAAGAATTGAAGAGCAGGGCAGCAAGGAGTGAATGTTTAGCTGGCATGTGAAAAAGATTTATGATTCAGAGTTGCTACAAAGTTATAAAACTTTTATACGGTTTTTTGTTGTTGTCACACTACCATTACCGCTAACGGCTATGGTATTTCTGCAGTACCGGAAGTCCGGTTTCCACCAGCTTAAATTTAGTGCAATTGATAAATGGAATACAGCCGGTGAATACAAAATCGAACCCATATTGAAGAAATACCATTGATGTTGACATTCCTTTTTTATCGATTCGTTCAAATCTTAAAATCAAACGGCGTTTAATGTTTATCAATAAATCCAAGCACTATTCTATTAAATTCCGCTGGATTTTCAATTTCTAATCCATGCGCAGCGTTTATTATGGTCGCCCTCTCTCTGTTGCTTAAGCAGCGATACAGTTCATCGTTCATTATTGAAAAAAATGAGATGGATTTGCTTCCAAGTAATAATAGTACCGGAACTTTTATTTTGCTCAGATCGCCGCAAGTAACATGCTCTCTAGGGTTACTATAGAGTAGATTATGCTTTACTTGCGGTATATTAGCCTTCATATTTTCCCAGATGTGCTGAGAAAGGTTATTAAAGTATAAGCTGTCTCCATTTGCGCCAGTAATAAAAGCTCTCAAACCCTTTTCATCCTCATTGCTTCTAAATGCCTCAGTTGCAGGTTTTATTACTTTTTCATATAATCCGCTCAGGACTGAATCACCCCCCGGAACATTTTGCAACAACGATGAAACAACCGCCTCTCCTAATACTAAACTTCGAACCAATTCAGGATGGTCCATCGAGGCAAGCAAAGCTATGTTGCCGCCGCCAGAGTGTCCCACAAGGTGAACCGGCCCTAAGTTTAAAGCTAAAATCAGTTCAGCAAGGTCCTCAGCGTCACCAGTAGCAGTTACATCCGTAGAATCATCAGCAATCTGGTTATTGGGATAAGAAAGCCGTCTGCTGTAGGAAATTGCCCGATAATGCCGGGCAAAGGCATCCATTTGGGCTTCCCAGGTTCGATAGTCTCCAAAGCCTCCGTGAACAAATACTACAGGTTCCCCTTTCCCAACATCAATATAATGAATACTATCCCCTTTAATGAAAACAGCCTTCACTTCAGGGACAGCCCGTATTTCACTTTGCGATCTCGTCTCATTATTTCTATTATAACATGCACACAAATAAAACAGCAACAATAAAAAGCTTGGGGCGAAGATATTCCTTTTCATGGCAAACAATTTAAGCATTGATAAAAACTATTATGCATGGTTAGTTTAAAAGTTTATTTCTTGTAAAATCAATTCCTTTTCTGATCAGGTATGCATGATAAAAGCTGGGTATATCATGCGTCCATTTAGGCAGGATTAATGTTATTAATATTCTATCAAGATAGGAAATTAATCCAAAAATTACCGCAACCGTAAATGGAATTCCAGCATGATTGAAGCCGATCAATGATGTAAATGCAATTAACAACGTGATTCCCCATAACTTTGATAAAAAGGCATGTGTACAGGTCTCTCTTCGAAATTTAATTAAGCTTATCAAATAACACATACCCTCCATAGAAAAGATTATGATAATCGGAATCGCGTGTTGCCTTATCAAATCCGGATAAAGCATCCAAGTGCTTATTCCGATTGAAAGCCAAAAGATCATATCCGTCTGGCTGTCAAACCTTCGTAAATTGCTTGACGAAACATTTAACTGCCTGGCTAATATCCCATCCAGAATGTCCGAAACCAAGCCAAGATACATGAAGATTAGAATTATGATTTTGCTTTCCTCTTTTAAGTAATACACTAAAAATAAAATAAGAGGAGCAAGCGACAATCTAAACACAATCAATGAAATGGGTAGGTGCTTTTTCATACTATCTTGGCTATCGTTTGAGCTAATTCCTGGTCAGATCCAGGAACGCTGAAAAATGGGGTTTGGCAGAACCCTGAAATGTGGAAAAGCCGTTGAAATTTCAGACATAAATACAAAAATATTCTGTAATAGTGGAACAGAATACCACATGAAAGGTGCCCGCCAATCCGTCTAACTGTCCAACTGTCCTCCCTCAACCACAAACCCTCATTTCCTTCGTCGTGTCAAGCATTCCTGATAACAGCCAGGGCTTGGCGCTGCGGCGATATTCCATGATCTTCCAGACCGGTGCCGGTGATTTTAATTCTCTTTTTTCCTGTTTTGAGGAGAATAAATGGACCACCATTTTTCCTCTGTCGTTCTATTCGGGATATGCGAAACATGCACCGTTACCGCTTTCCATTCTCCCCTGATTTTCTGCATTCCATAGGTAAAGCATCCCGAACTCCGAATCGTATCGCCACCCGTATCCAAATGTTCGTGATCAAATTCGACCAAATGGGAAGCCGCATTCTCTGAAAACACATATACCTTGTGATTCCGTAAATCCCATTTCAACATTTTCCTCCACCCGTCTTTCCCAACCATTCCGTTTAGAACACCCTCTGCAGTCTGGTAATCGCCCCAATAATATCCATCTCCAAAAATTACAAAGTCTGCGGTGTCCGCATAAAAAGTTAACACCGCTTTTAAGTCGTGATTCTCCAAATCGCTGGCATGTTTCTCCGACTTCTTGATTATGTCATTTTTGATTTGAGCGATTTCGCTGCCGGATAAGTTTCGTTCTTTTTGGCGACAACTGCCTGTGAGCATCAGAAAGAGAAAAAAAATCCATTTCATATTTTTGGATTTCGTGACGAATTGCAATTACAGACCTTAAAATTACCTGCAAGAGCCTCGTTCAACTGTATAACTTGCTAACTTTCAAACTTACTAACTAATCACCACCCCTCCGCATGATCATCCCCACGGGGATCCGCCCCTCCTTCCAAACTGCCGTCCGGCCTGACCAGGATGGCATCGACAAGTCCAATGCTTCGGATGGTTCGCATTTTATGGCCCAAGGATTCCAGTTTTAATTTTAAGGTTGAATCAAAAGCATTTTCTTCCAGTATGATCTCATCGGGCAGCCACTGGTGATGGAAACGGCTGGCCGCTACGGCTTCGCTCATGCCCATATTCCATTCCAATACATTGAGGATGACCTGGAATACAGAGGTGATGATGGTGCTGCCCCCCGGTGTACCAACCACCATGGACAGTTTCCCGTTTTTCTCCACGATGGTGGGCGTCATGCTGCTGAGCATTCTTTTCCCGGGCTTGATGGCATTGGCTTCGCCGCCGATGAGTCCAAACATATTGGGCACCCCGGGTTTGACGCTGAAATCATCCATTTCATTGTTCATAAAAAAACCAGCGCCGTCCACAATGACCTTGCTGCCGAAATTGCCGTTGAGTGTGGTGGTGACTGCCACGGCGTTACCATATGGGTCGACCACGGAAAGATGGGTGGTCTCGAAATGTTCCAGGGCCAGTTTATAATTGCCGGCATATATGTTTTGACTCTTGCTGGCTTGCAGTTCATTAAAATCCTGCATCCGGAATTTCAGGTATTTGGGATTCAGCAGGCTGTCCTGGGGCACGGGGTAAAAATCCGCATCCCCGAGGTATTGAGCCCGGTCGGCATAAACCCTGCGCTCGGCCTCCGCCATGAGATGAATGGTCCGGGGATCCCTGAAACCCCATTCCCTGACAGGAAAGGGTTCCACCATTTTTAACAACTGGCCAAGGGCAATGCCGCCGCTGGAAGGCGGAGCCATGGAAATGACTCTGTAATCCTTATAATTCACGATCACCGGCTTACGCCATACAGAATGGTAGGATTCCAGGTCATGATGACTGATGATCCCCTGACCCTGGTTCATTTCCGCAACGATGCGATCTGCGACCGGGCCCTCATAAAATCCCGCCCGTCCCCGGTCCCTTATCTGCCTGAGAGTCCAGGCCAGGTCCTTCTGTACCAGCCAATCCCCCTCTTTCCAATCGTTTTCTTTGACAAAGGCATTTTCTTTTCCGTTGGTGCTGATAAATACTGACTTATAATCCTGCAACCGTGCCGCTTCATCTGCTGTAATCTGGAATCCTTCTTCAGCCAGGCGTATGGAGGGTGTTATGATTTTCTCAAACGGTAGTTTTCCGTATTTCGCATGAGCCGTGATGAGGCCATCTACAGTGCCCGGCACACCTGAGGCCAAATGACCCAGGATACTTCCGTTGCCCGGTTTACCCAAAGAATCCAGGTACATGTCTCTTGAAGCCAGGTCAGGCGCTTTTTCCCGGTAATCCAGGGTATTGGTTTCACCGGAAGCGGCACGGTAAACCATAAACCCTCCTCCGCCGATATTGCCCGCCCTGGGATATACGACGGCAAGGGCAAGTTGTACGCCGACCGCGGCATCCACCGCATTGCCTCCCTGATGCAAAATACGATTACCCACCTTGGAGGCAAGGGGATGGGCGCTGACCACCATGGATTTCACCGAAATGGCTTTTTTGGTGATTCCGGTCCAGTACCCGGACGGATTGATCCGGGGTGTACATTGTGTGAATAGTAACAGAAAAAGGACACATAAGCCGGTAATTCTCTTAAACATGAGTTTGAATTTGATGGAATCAAAGATAATAGCGGGGTATCGATAATGGTTGTCTGATTCTGCCGGGAATCCGAGCAGGATAATATTCAGGCCCCTGTCCCCGCCTGACCACCTTTCATCAAACAATGCCGGTCGGGCCTGTCTGACCCAAACTCCCTTGCAATTCCCCAGGTGCCAAATCCCAAAGGATTGGCAATAATATATCCATCAGATGTCATTTAATCCAGTTTAAATACCTGCATTTTGTCCTTCACCACCGTCCTGTGCCCCTGGAAGCCCGCACAAGGATTTCGTTATCTTTGAACCATGAGGCATGTCTTCCTTTTCATTCTAATGTCTGTATCGGTTTGCATGCATGCACAGGCAGTGTATTCCAATGAATTCCTGAACATCGGCGTTGGAGCAAGGGCTCATGGAATGGGAGGAACGGTGGTCGCTTCTGTACGCGATGTCAACGCTGCCTATTGGAATCCGGCAGGCCTCTCCCAGGTCGCTGTGCCCATGCAGCTCGGCGCCATGCACGCGGAATGGTTTGGCGGAGTGGGTAAATTTGATCATATCTCCCTGGCCCGGAGGCTGAATGCCGAAAGGGCCTCCGTGGGAAGCATCAGCATGGTCCGGCTCGCTATTGACCAGATCCCGAATACGCTCAACCTGGTAGCTCCGGATGGAAGCATCCTCTTTGACAATGTCAGTGAATTTTCAAGCGCGGACTACGGCTTCCTGATCACGTATGCTTCGGCGATTGGGGAATGGGATGAAAAAAAATCAAACCGGTTGGGAGCAAATGTAAAAGTGATCCACCGGCAGATTGGTCCCTTTGCCAAGGCCTGGGGCTTCGGCATCGATCTTGGCATGCAGTGGGTCCGTGGGTCCTGGCAATTTGGGGTGGTGGGGCAGGACCTCAGTACCACTTTCACCGGTTGGAAATACAGTTTTACGGAAGAGCAGAAAATCCAATTGGAAAAAACCGGAAATGTCATTCCGGTGAGCGCCCTGGAAAAAACACTTCCGCACCTGGGAGCCGGTATCCTCAGGCGTTTTGGAAATCAGGACGCTTTTTCATGCAGCCTTGAGCTCGGTTTTAATGTTTTTTTTGATGGCAAAAGAAACACGGTGATTGCTGGTGATTTTGTAAGCATCGAACCCAAATTTGGTCTGGAGGCTTCTTATAAAAAATCCGTATTCCTCCGTGGCGGTTTCGGCAATTTCCAAAAAATAAAGGACGAACTTGATCCCTTAAAGACCAATTCCCGTGGACAGTTGTTCAGTGGAGTGGGTATTCAATTTGGCAGAATCCAGATTGACTATGCGCTTTCCAATATTGGTAATCTGGCAAAAGAGCTAAATTATTCACATATTTTTTCGGCGACCCTGAGTTTTACAGGGAAGTGATTTCCCGGAATCACCCGGTTTGCGGTTTCAGCCCGTAAGGGACTTTTCAAAACCGGGTGCCCAGGTAGTGAGGCAGCATAGCCCTCCAGGTTGGCCAATCGTGCGGCATGTCATGTCCCCAGACATCGAGTTCGTGAGGTATGCCCCGCGAATGCAGGATCCTGGAAAAATGGATGGAAGCCTGAGGGTTCTCCCAATTTCCTGAGCCGGTCAGTATGTGAATATGCCCACTCGAACGGATCCGGGAAAGGTAATGTTCATCATTCAGGTTGGACATGTACGCCTGGGGGGAATTGAAATAGACATCGTCATCATAATATCCCTTGGTATAGGACTGCAGGTTGTAGTCTCCGCTCATGGCAATCATGCCGGAGATCAGGTCGGGCCGGCGGAAAAAGAGGTTGGCCGCGTGCAAGGCGCCCAGGGAAGCCCCGCAGGTATAAATGGGCGTATTCCAGGAGGTATGGGTTTTGATATAAGGAACGACCTCATCGTAGATATAATAATTGAATTGGTTGTGCCTGATGGATTTCAGCCGTGGATGCATGTGTTCGTTGAGCCAGCTTTCCGAATTGATGCTGTTGACGGAAAACACCTTGCATTTTCCGTTCTGGACAAAAGGAGATATGGCGTGCATAAGCTGAAAACGCTCGTATTCAAGGTAATCCGCTCCTGCGGTAGGCAACATCAATAAGGCAAAACCATAATGCCCATAACGTGCAATTTCCATGTGTTTGTTCAGCGACGGGCTATGCCATCCATCCAGGGTCCGGTGCATGATTGAATTTGAATTTGGTAGGCAAATATCCTATTTTATTCAGGAAAGAAATCCTCGGGCCATATCATTATCTTGCCGGGGGATGATTTTGCTGACCACCAAACGGTTAACCCTTTCCTTTGAATCGCCCCTGTGCACTTCACTTCAGGTGCTGAAGGACATTGAACTGACTGTTCGTGAAAAAGAAAGCATTGGCATCACAGGGCCCAGTGGCGCTGGGAAAACTCAATTGGGCTATGCCATTGGAAGGTTGAACGAATATTTTGGCGGCCGGATTCAATGTGAAGAATTGTCTTACCATCGGGATGGTGAAGACTGGAACCTGATGGAAGAACAACGGATCACCGCCTTTCGCAGAACCGAGATCGGTTATATTTTCCAGGAACCTTTCCTTTATTTTAATCCCACTCTGAGGATTAAAAACCAACTGGCTCTTTCCGCCTCTTCCGGCTCAACAAACCTGGCCGGTATGGCCAACTGGCTTGCGAGGGTAGGATTGCAGGAACAGGACCGGATCCTGGCCAGTTTTCCGCACCAACTCTCCGGCGGTCAATTGCAAAGACTGGCGATTGCCGGCTGCCTGATGAAAAATCCCAGGATCATCATTGCCGATGAGATTACTTCCTCCCTGGACCAGGACGCAGCACAAGGGATTTTGGAATTGATCCTGCAGCTTAAAAATGAACTGGGTTTCAGTATGCTTTGGGTGACCCATGATGAGGCAGAGGCCGTGAAATATTGTGACCGGATCTGGTCCATGAGGGATGGGCGCCTGTTGTCCGACCAGCCGGCTGCTGCATTTAAAGCCCGTACATATAGCCTGAAGAGGGAAAAATCCGTTCAGGCCAAGGCTAAGGAAATTCTAAAACTGACCGGAATCCGGAAAAAATATCCTCAAGCCGGGACCGCCAACGCTGGGGGCGAGGTCTTGCGGGGCATTTCCTTCAGCCTGTATGAAGGCGAGATCAGCGGATTGGCCGGTGATTCGGGCTCCGGTAAATCTACCCTGGGCAGAATACTGGCCGGAATGGAATCCTGGGACCAGGGGCAGATCCGTTTTGATGGCCGGGACCTTAAACAAGGATTCAGGCCAAGCCGTGAGATCCTGTATTTGTTCCAGGACGCCTTCAGCTCGATCAATCCTAAAATCACGGTTAAAAGCCTGTTGGATGAAGCCTTGACGGCGGGCGGAAATCAAATGGACCAGGAATTCATCCTGCAACTCACGAGGCTGGACACAACGATATTGACCAGGAAGGCAGGGGAACTTTCAGGTGGTCTGAGGCAACGCTTCGCTCTGGCACGGGCTTTGGCCTCCATGCCCCGCATTCTGATCATGGACGAATCCGTCAATGCGCTGGACGTCAGCCTTCAGGAAGAGATACTGGGAATGCTGCTGGGTTACCGCAAAAAATACCGGTTGACGATCCTTTTTATTTCTCATCAACTGAAGGTCGTCAACTACTTTTGCGACCGGATATTCCTCTTAAAGGAGGGAAAACTGGAAGAAAAACCGGGAATATCTTGATTTTATGTCGTCTTTTCCTTATTTTTGCGAAATGAAAAAGCGCTCTCCCAAATTGCTTTTTGTCCTTGTTTTAGGTTTAAGCATGTTTGTTTTTTCCTATCTGAATTGGTGTCCAAGCACCATGAATATTGTAAATGATACCCCATCCAGCCTTTTGGAAGTATCCCGTGGCATGTTGCGCATTCCTGAATTTGAGATGGTCTTGCGTTTCGCGGAGAAAGTGATCGATTTTGTCCGCCCCTGATCAGGGTTTGATTTTTTCCTTCAATACTGCATATAACGTTTCCATGGGAAGTCCCATGATATTGGTGTAAGAGCCCCTGATTCCCTTTACGGCACAAAGGCCAATCCAATCCTGGATGCCATAAGCACCGGCTTTGTCATAAGGCGGAAAGTGATTGATATAATAATGAATCTCCTCTTCCGTGATGGGATTAAACTCCACCCAGGTTTCCACAGACCGGGTCTCACAGAAGGATTCGGAGAGTATACACATTCCGGTAATGACCAAATGGGTTTTACCGGCAAGGGTCCGGAGCATCCATTCTGCTTCCTGCCGGTCTTGCGGTTTTGAGAATATCCTACCGTCCAAAAACACCAGGCTGTCGGCGGCAATCACTACCAGCCGGTTCTGCGAGAGTTCCAGGTTGAATATCTTAAGGGCTTTTTCCCTGGCCAGGAACCCGGGCACAGCGGTGATCTCCATTGCCGGTGGATAATTTTCCTCATCAATATCGGCGACCCTCACCTCAAACTGGAAGCCGGCCTGCCTCATCAGGTCCTGTCTGCGTGGAGATTGTGAAGCAAGGATGATATTGTAGGGTTTCAACCATTCCATAAGTTATCCTGGGCTAGATACACGGGCAGAAGAGTCATCCCACTGACCATACATATTTTTAAGAGGTTGGCAATGAGGTGAAATTCACTTGGGACATTGGATTTGACCAGCCGGTAAAGGGCATAAGTCAGGGGGAGGATAAATCCGGGAACGATGATGAGCGCTCCCCGCCAGAATGGGCTTTCAGCCTTAACCAAGAGGTATAAGGCCAGGATGACAATGCAAAAGGTCAATAGAAAAGCGATGGTTTTGGCAGGGCCAATTCCATAAAGGATGGGGAGCGTGCGGGCCTGGCCAGCCTGGTCACCGGGGATATCTTCGATGTCTTTGACCAGTTCCCTCGCCAGGGTGAGCAGGCCTCCTGTAAATGCACAGATAAAAAAATTCTTAAAGATTATGAATCGAGCCGGGACAGAAAGGGAGGCCAGGGTATCCGATTCGGTAGCCAGGGGAATGAGCAATACCGATCCGCAAAGGACGGCGATGAGCAGGTTGCCCCAGAAGGCTGTTTTTTTAAGCCAGATTGAATAAACAACCAGGAGCAGGGCGACCACAGGGAAGATCCAGAAAAAGCCGGTTTTATTAAAATAGAAAGCAATGAGCAGGGCGAGGAGGGCGGCTCCAGCCAGCATTACGTAGAAAGACAACCATGCTTTGCCTACCGGGATCAGGTTCCCAACAATTCTTTTCTCCCCCTTATTGACGGCGTCAATTTGCATATCGTAAATGTCATTGATGATGAATCCGGCCCCCATCAGCAGGGCAAAAACAAGGCCAAGACAGGCAATGCTTCCATGCCCGAAGGCGGTCGTGGTTCCCGCTTCCTTCAAAGGCAGTCGCAACAATAAAAACCAATGCGACCAGAGCGCGAATGCTGTGATCACCAGGTTAGGTAGACGGATCAATCTGAGAAAGCCGGAGGCTATGGAAAACACGCGCTGAATTTACCACCGATTCTGGACTTTTAGCACGAGTTCGATGAGGTCCCTGACACAGGCAGCACCGCCATGCCGGGGAGAAATATAATTGGCTATGGATTTGACTTCGACGGCTGCATCGGCCGGACATGCGCGCAGGGCCGCATGTTTCATACTGTCCAGATCAAGGATATCGTCACCCATGTAGGCGAGGGAATCCGGATCAATACCTTTATCCGTCAACCATTTCAGGAGAACCGGTTCTTTATCCTGTGCATCGAGAAAAATATCGACAAGTCCCAATTCCTTCAACCGGTGGGAAATGCCTTCTGAACGGCCTCCGCTGATGACCGCCAGACCGTATCCTTCCCGGAGGGCCTTCCGAATGCCGTACCCGTCGCGAATGTGAAAAGTCCGCAAGCTCCGGCCGTCTTCGGTCAGGAGCAGCCTGCCGTCCGTCATGACCCCATCCACATCAAATACAAAAGCCTTGATCCGGCGCAGAAGCGGAAAGATGGAAGAAGGCATAGGGTTATTTATTATTATCCCGCCATTCATAGACCCATTTGGCCTGGATCTGCTCCAGGTGGGCTTCCGTGCAGTCTTCCCGGGAACTGGAGAAAAACGGGATTTCCATCACCCATTGGAGCAGTTCAGTAAACCGTATCCGGTAAATTTTCCCTTCGTCAAATTCATCCCCGAACCTTTCGTACAACTTCATGGCGATGTCCTCATGGTCTTTCCAGTAAATGGGCAGGTCTTCAAGGTTTTTGATTGACATGGTATTTGTTGTTGGCAGGGTGATGGATTGGATCAGTGGTCATGGCCGATGATCTGGGACTGGTCGGGAATGGTAACTTCTATTTCGGAGGTTTCATCCAGTACGATGCACTGGCAAGCCAGGCGGGACTCGAGTTTTGGATTGCGGGCGCGGTCAATAAAATCCTCTTCTTTTTCGGACAGTTCCTCCAGAACTTCCATCCCCTTGTCCACGTAGATATGGCAGGTGCTGCAGGCGCAGACGCCCCCGCAATTGTGATTGAGGTGAATGTTGTGGTCTTCGGTAATCTCCAGGATGCTAAATCCTTTTGCCGGTTGTTTTACCGAAACAGGTGTCAACCGCTGGTCTTCAAAACGAAACAGGATTTTTGCCATGTGGGTATAAAAGTAAATCAAATGCTACAACGAATGGATGCACATATAAGTTTAGAAAAAATAAATTTTTGGAATATTGGCTGAAAAAACGCAAATTGACTGAACAATATCCATGGAAGATTATATTCAGGAAAACCTGGAAGACCGGTTTAAATTCAAAGAGCTGAAAGTTTACAGTTCCACCGAGTGGCTGGCCGATCAGAAATTCAAATACAGGCAGGTATTCGACCGGCACGAAACCACCTTCATATATGTGGAACTGTCCCTTTACAATAAATTTTTTGACAAAGAAAGCTGGGAAGCCGTTATCCATCTGAAGTGTTTTTCCCTTTCCAACAACAAACAGGAATTGTGCAACCTGGAGTTTAAAAAACAAATCAGCAAATACGAACCACTGGTGATCCTGCAGGAGGGCTGGGGCAATAAAAAGGAAGGCGCTTTCTGGAAAAAAGGTACCTATTATTGGGAGGCCTGGATCTTTGATGAAAAAGTGGGCAGCAAATACTTCTACATCGAAGATGCCGGGGAACCCATGACGAGGATCAACAATCCTTATTTCGACATCAAGTCCCTGCGTTTTTACGAAGGCAATGAAGATGACATCAGCCTCGACGACCGGGTCTACCTCAAAAATTTCTCAGCAGCTGAAACCAGGCTGGTGCACCTTGAACTGCAATTGAAAAATAAAAACAGGTCTCACCACTGGCAATGTGAATTGTTCTTCCGCTTTTACAATGAAACCCGGGAACTCAAGGCACAGGTCGTCAAACTGAAAAGCATCCGCAAGGAAGAGGACCTGGTCCTTTTCGCAGCTTCCTGCGGCATGCCCGCCAAAGGAAGCTGGAAAAAAGGAAGATTGTCCATGGAACTGGTTTTTATGGATTCTCTCATCGCTTCAGCCATGCTGGACTTCCGTGAGCACGCGGAACCCGGACATATTCCGGTATTCCTTCCCAACCAGTCTATACCGGGTTTCCTGAATGCCGAGCAAGACCAGGAGCTGAGCCTGGAGCAACTGATGGGGCAATTGGATCAGCTGGTGGGTCTGACCCAGATCAAACGACAGGTACAGAACCATGCAAAATACCTGCAGTTTGTCCAACTCAGAAAACAATATGGCTTCCGGGAAGAGGACGAGATCAATGTCCATTCCGTATTCATCGGCAATCCCGGCACCGGTAAAACCACGGTCGCCCACATGATGGGAAACCTGTACCACAAAATGGGCCTTTTGTCCAAAGGGCATGTTCACCTGGTCGACCGGGTAGACCTGGTGGGAGAATATATCGGTCAGACCGCACCCAAGGTGAGGGAGGCCATCGAAAAGGCGAGGGGAGGAGTCCTCTTCATCGACGAAGCTTATGCCCTTGCCCGTTCGAACGACGACAGCAAAGACTTTGGCCGGGAAGTCATTGAAATCCTGGTCAAAGAAATGTCCAACGGGCCGGGGGATATGGTGGTGATCGTAGCCGGTTATCCCAAAGAGATGAAATATTTCCTGGATTCCAATCCGGGCCTCAAATCCAGGTTTAAATTATATTATGAATTTGCCGATTACACTCCTGAAGAACTGGAAAAGATTGCCCTGGTGGCCTGCTCTAAAAAAGAAGTGAGCCTTTCGGAAGCGGCCCGGGTAAAAATCTATGAATTTATCCTGGAAGCCTACCGTAACCGGGACCGTGCCTTCGGCAATGCCCGATTCGTATATGATCTGATTGAAAAAGCGAAGATAAACCTGGGCCTGAGGATCATGAAAACCCCGGGGAGACTTCCGGACGAATATGAGGAAGGTGAACTGGCGGAGATCCTGCTTGAAGACGTGGAGAAGATCATTTTCCAGGATGCCCAAAAATCAACGGTCATTCCGGTTGATGAAAAATTACTGACTGCTTCGCTGGCAGAACTGGACAGCCTGATCGGAATGAACTCCATTAAAAAACAAATCCATGAACTCGTAGACATCGTGAGATACAATCACCGGATAGGAAAGGATGTCCTGCGTCATTTTTATTTACATACCATACTCATCGGCAATCCCGGTACGGGTAAAACCACCGTGGCGCGGATCCTTGCCAAGATCTACAAAGCGCTCGGTATCCTGGAACGTGGCCACATGGTCGAAACCGACCGTCAGGGCCTGGTAGCTGGTTACGTTGGCCAATCCGCGCTCAAGACTTCTGAAAAGATCGATGAAGCCATCGGAGGCGTACTTTTTATAGACGAAGCGTATTCCCTGCTGTCCACACGGACCGCCGGCGTGGATTACGGAAATGAAGTCATTCAGACCCTGCTTAAAAGAATGGAGGATCAACGGGGAAGCTTTTTTGTATTTGTGGCCGGTTATCCGGACAATATGGAAGACTTTATCAAAGCCAACCCCGGCCTCAGCTCCCGATTTGATAAAACCCTGCGCTTTGATGATTATCAGCCGGAAGAACTCGGGGATATCGCTGCAAAAATGATTTCGGAGCAAGGACTTACGATCAGCCCCGAAGCCCTGGTTTATCTCCAGGAATACCTGAAATTCCTCTTTCAGTACAGGGACCGCTATTTCGGCAATGCCAGGACCGTCCGTTCAGTCATTCTCGAAGCCATTCAATATCACAGCCTGAGAATCGCCAAGGAAGGCGAACAGGCCGTACCAGGCTCTCTGCACCGGATTGAACTTGAAGACCTTGAAAACTTTAAAATGAAGACGGAGGATATGCACTTTCAGAGAAAATCCATTGGTTTCAAGAAGAATTAGCGGAATATCCCTGGATTCAAAGGCTTCCATTTCCATTCAATCAGGTTGAGTGAAGCGGGATGATGCAAATCCTGGTTTCTGATCAGTAAACCAAACTGATACAAATCCACGCTGAGATTCCATTGCCGGTCCGCCCGCAGTTTTGCCCATGATTCCGCCATATCCCGGTTCCAATGAATATCGTCCATTATGATCACTCCATGAACCGGATGCAGGTATTTGCTTAAAAGGCCGACATAGTGCTCTAAAGCGGTTCCCCGGTGATTTCCATCTATAAAAATCAGGTCAAAGACCGGGTTTTCTCTGAGGATGCCGGGCAGCTCCCGGTCAAATGCCCCGGTGAAGATGGTCGGATGGATCCCTAAGTCTTCGAAATTTTTCCTTGCCAGGCTGGCCAGGACCGGATCTCCTTCGATCGTGAACAATTGACCGGGCCTATTCGGACTACTTAGGTATGCTGTGGACAATCCCGCTGCTGTTCCCAGTTCCAGGATTTGCTCCGCTTTAAAAAAACGAGTGAGGCGATGCAGGATCCTCCCATGCCTTGGCCGGATGGCTGTGCGTTGAATAAAATCGGAGATCCGGGGCTCCGGAGATTGTACGCCATTCCTGCCCGCTCCGGCACCGAAATCGGTACGCACAAAACGATTTTTATTCCTCAGCAGGCCCTTCCTTACCATTTCAATTTTTTCGAACCAGCCATCCCTTATGTCGGATTCCAGCACTTCAATACAAAAACGGTAAACAAAAGGGGAGTCCGCCTGGTGCAAAGTTTTGGCTTGGATGTAGTATGACCACCATTGCCGGAGGTGAAAGGACATAGTGGTTTTCATGTACTCAAAATATTAATGGAATATGACGCAATTTTAAGTTTCCCTTCGCAATAGTATTCCATTTCCTGCGTCAATTGTTTCAATAATCCATTTATGCTACAACCCGCTGTCCTGATCCTCCTATTGCAATGCAGCCTGTACCTGGGCGCCCAGAGTTATTTCACAGCCGGGGGCATCCGCCTGGGCTCCGATTACGGGATTTCCCTGAAACAACTCATCCTGAAAAGGACCACCGTGGAAATGATCATTTCCACCGATGACAATGCCAAAACCAACCTGGGTTTATGCCTGCTTGCCGATAAGCACAAACCCATTCTGACCCGAAACCTGAATCTTTTTTATGGTGCGGGCATGGCCTGGAACTGGCAGTATGAGAACAAACCCGAAGGCCTGGTGAAACGGACCTTTTTCGGCGTCCCGGTTCAGGCCGGACTGGAATTTACGATAGGGAGAATAAATTTCAGTTGGGATTACACCCCGGTTTTATATATTAGCACAAAATCTAATGCGTTTGACAGCCTGAAAGGCCTCACGGTCAGATATGTTTTTTTGAACCGGAAGGAAGGCAAACGCATGGTAAAACAATTAAAATCAATCATAACAACCCGAAAAGGTAAATGAAGAATATTGCGGTTTTGATTTGCGCCCTGGCTCCATGGATGATTAATGCGCAAGTCAGTTTTAGCACAAAGACGGGACTGATTACACCAAATGTACATTTTAGCGGCTCAGTGATGGGCATCTCGGATATGAATGGGGATGGACTGGATGACATTGTCCGGCTGGACCAATCCAAAAATCTTTCCATCGAATACCAGTCCGCCCCCGGCCGCGCGTTCCGGCACCGCGATCTTGGGGCGGTCAGTGCCGCTGAGCAATGGAGCCTTACCATCGGGGACATCAACCAGGATGGATTCAATGATATGGTCCTGGCTGCGAATGAAAATCCCGGAACGGTCTATTATTCAAGAAAATCGGGGGATTCCATCGTTTATGACAAACAATTCCTGTCACAATCCGAGAAGGCCTATGCACAGGCCTGCAACCTGGTGGATATCAACGGGGATGGCTGGCTCGATTTTTTTCTTTGCAATGACCTGGGTGAAAACCAGATCTGGGCAAACAATGGTTCAGGCAAACTTGACGGCCTTCCGGTAGCCTGGATTGATTTTACTACTTTGCCCGTATCCGATAAATCCGGAAACTACGGCAGTGTATGGACGGATATCGATAACGATGGCGACCTTGATCTTTACGTGGCCAAATGCAAAGCCGGAGTAGAAGATCCAAAAGATCCGAGGCGGGTGAATGCCTTGTATGTCAATAAGGGGAATGGCACCTTCTTTGAAAATGCTTCCGGAGCCGGCCTGGCTTCCGGGCATCAATCCTGGGCGACCGTGGCCGGCGACTGCGACAATGACGGGGACCAGGACCTCTTCATCATCAATCACTATGCGCCTTGCCAGCTCATGATCAACAATGGATTTGGGATGTTTACGGAAGCCACCGGTACAGGGATCAATTACGATGGAGCCGGTGTACAGGCTGCCTGGGCTGATTTTAACAATGACGGCTTGATCGACCTCCTGATAGCCGGAAGCAAGCATCAATTGTATATCAACCAGGGTAGCAATAAATTTGAGGCAGCGTCCGGGCAGGTATTCGGTGCCCAGCAGATAGAATCTTTTGCGGTGGGGGACCTTAACCACGATGGCCTTCCGGATATTTATGCCGGGTATGGATTGGTCTTTAACCAGGCTTCTCACCGGCCCGATGTTCTATGGCTGAATACCACGAACAATTCAAACCATTTCCTGAAGGTCCGTTTGGAAGGCAGGCCCAATAAAAGCGCCATTGGCGCCAGGATAAACCTGCATTCCGGTAATTACAGGATTTCCAGGGAGGTGCATTCAGGCGTGAGTTATGGTACCAGCCAATCCCTGACCCTGCATTTCGGTTTGGGCGACCGGACCAAAATCGATTCCCTGGTCATACGCTGGCCCGACAAATTCCGCGAAGTGATCCAGGAACCCTTTATTGACCGGATCCTGATGGTGAAACAAAAGTCCTGCTTTGGATTTGACCCGGTCCTGGCAGGGGGGCATATTTGTAAGGCGGGAGACAGTCTCATTCTCACTGCTCCGGTCAACGGTACGTATCAATGGTCGGGAGGAGAAAAGACAAAATCCATCACCGTGCGGTCCGAAGGAGAGTACCAGCTGAGTATGGCCACGCTGGAAGGATGCCAGATTTTCTCCAACCGCTTGTATGTCGGAACGGGCCCTCTTGAAGTTCACAGGATCCGGGCCTCCGATACGGTAATCTGTGCAGGTACTTCCGCCAGCCTCCATCTTCAAACGGAAAATGCCGTCCTCTGGAATACCGGAGACACCGCAAAAACAATCCTGGTTTCTGCTCCCGGTACTTATTTCGCCCAGGTCAGTGAAATCTGCTCCTCAGTCCATTCAGACACCATCAGCATTCGCACCATTACCCCATCGAATGTCATTGGGAAAAACGATACCATAGGGACCTTCTCCAAAGCAACGCTCAGGGCCGAAGGCGAATCGATCTTCTGGTTTGCAGAAGCCACTGGCGGTTCGGCCCTGGCTTCCGGCAATACCTATTTTATTGCAACACCCATCGACAGGACTACTACCTTCTATGCCCAATCCATCATTACGCTTCCCGGAGCGAAATTCAGTGCCGGACTTAAAAATCATACAGGGGGGACTAAATTTCACGCAAACAATTTCAGCGGCAGGCTTTTATTTGATGTTCGGAAAACGAGCGTTCTGAAATCGGTGAAAGTTTATGCGGATACCCCGGCCCTTCGCCAGATCGATCTGCTCAACGCTGCAGGGGAGATTATGGCCAGCAAACTGGTCCGTATTGAAACCGGCGAAAGCCGGGTAATCCTTAATTTTAACCTCTTTCCCGGGGATGGATATGCCCTGGCCACCAATGAGGAGGTTTCCATAAAACAATTCGGATTCAAATCGCCCAGGTTATACCGGACCGAAGGGGAGGTGGGATTTCCCCTGGAAGGTGGCCCGGTGGCTATTTATGCAAGCAATGCCGGGGCGGGCAATTATTATTATTTCTACGATTGGGAAGTGGCTTATGCAGACCTGGTTTGTGCAAGCCCGAGAATACCTGTCCGCGCTATCATCCGTACGGTCGCGGTCGGAGATCAGGCCATTCAACCGCTTCGGATTTACCCCAATCCGGTAAGCCAGGTCCTGAATATCGAGTGGAATGATCAGCTTCCTCCCCAGGCTGTGAGCCTTATGTTCAGCAAGATGGATGGCCAGGTCATTTATTCCACAAAAGCGCTTCCCTTCGCGGGAAAACTGACCATCTCCCTGCCAAAATGGGATTCGGGCATTTACCTCCTCAGGGCAAAATCCGGAAAGGCCGAATTTATATCCAGGATTGCCGTGTTGTAATAAAAAAGCCCGGATGTGGGCAACCCAGGCTTTTTATGGGTGAAAGACGGGATTCGAACCCGCGACCCTCAGAACCACAATCTGATGCTCTAACCAACTGAGCTACATTCACCAGGTCGCTTCTGCTTTGGGCAAAAGCGCTGCAAATATACCATTTTCTGTTTTTATCTCAAAGGATGCCAGCCGGATGCCCAGGCATAATTTATCCTAATTTTGATGAATGCAAGAGGTAAATGAATGTGGAAGGCCCTTTTCATTTGGCCTGAAACTGATCAGGGATAACTTTTTATATTGCTTATTTGTTTAAGAAAATGATGGATGAATCTGCCGGCCTGGTAAAGCTGAAAGTGGAAGGAATGACCTGTACCGGTTGCGCGGCCACGATCGAAAGATACCTTGAAAAAAACGGACTCCCGGAAGCCCGGGTCAATTACATCGACGGACAGGTGGAATTCAAGGCTCCGCCGGCCCTGGATCTTCAGCAGTTGATTCGCGGGATAGACCTTTTAGGTTATAAAGTAATTCAAGCCCCGGAGCGGCAGGGGAAAAAGCTATCGATTAAACAGGAACTGGTGATCAGCATGGCTTTTACCCTTCCGCTGATCCTTCATCATGTACTTCCGGATCTTTTCCACTGGCTACACCCACCTCTGGTTCAGTTCTTTTTTGCCTTGCCAGCCATGATTATTGGTTTCAGGCGCTTCCTGCCGGGAGCTGTCCGTTCGGTCCGGTCCGGTAACCCCAATATGGATGTGACCATCTGTCTGGGGGCACTGGCAGCTTTGTTTTACAGTATGTTGGGCTGGTTCCTTGCCAAGCCGGATATGATATTTTTTGAGACTGCGGCCAGCATCCTGGCTCTCTTATTGCTGGGAAATTATATGGAACACCTCGCAGTCAAAAAAACAACCCAATCCATTGACGATCTCAGTAAACTCCGGGTGGAGTTTGGTAAAATGCAAATGCCTTCCGGTGCACTGGTGAAGATACCGGTTGGCGAGCTTAAACGGGGTGACCTATTGGTGGTGAATGAAGGCGATGCCGTCCCGACAGATGCGGTGATCATTACCGGTGAAGGGCTTGTGGACGAATCGTTGATCACAGGGGAAAGCAGTCCTGTGCCGAGGAAAAAAGGAGACGCTCTGGTTGGGTCCAGCCAGGTCCTTTCCGGAAATTTTACCGTAAAAGTCAGCCAGACCGGGGAGCATACCGCATTGGGCAGAATCATAGAACTGGTAAAGGCGGCAAGTCATGCAAAGGCGCCAATACAAAAGACAGCCGACCGGATCAGCGCGATTTTTGTACCTGTGATCCTGGCCATCAGTGTACTTGCGTTTATACTCAATTTTTTCTTACTCGGGATCCCGCTCAGCCAGTCCGTCATCCGGTCCATCGCGGTGCTGGTGATCTCCTGTCCTTGTGCCATGGGATTGGCAACCCCTACGGCGATCGTGGTCGGCCTTGGACGGGCGATGCGTCAGGGTATTTTGATCAAAGGCGGATCCACCCTGGAGACCCTGGGTAAAGTCAAGACCATCATCTACGATAAAACCGGGACTCTTACCCATCCGGAAATTAAACTGAAAGCCCTTAAACCTGGTATGGAAACCACCATTGCCAATGCCCTGTACGCCATGGAATCCAGATCCTCACATCCCATAGCGCGGGCAGTCATTCGTTTCCTTGAAGAAAATTATATAATCAATCCCCCCGCCATGACGGTCAAAGAAGTCAAAGGCTCAGGCATGGAAGCGGTGGAAAAAGATGGAGTCGCCTGGAAAATCGGATGGTCCCCGCTCAATGCTGACATAGAAATCATACGGGATGGGGAACTGGTTGCGCACCTGGAAACCCGGGACAGCCTCAAGGACTCGGCCAGGGAACATATCCAATACCTGCGTGACCAACATATCCGGGCGGTATTGTTGTCCGGTGATGATGTGGATAAGGTGAAGCAGGTGGCCGTTCAACTTGGCATCGACGATTGGCAGGCAAGGGTCATGCCTGAACGGAAAGCTGCAAGCATCGATTTTTATAAGAAAAAGGGGATCACCGCCATGATCGGAGACGGCATCAACGACGCTCCGGCCCTTAGCCTGGCCGATATCGGGATTTCCTTTGCCGATGCAAGCCATGTGGCCGTTCAATCCTCCCAGGTGGTCCTGCTCAACGATCAGCTCAGCACTTTTACTAAAGCCATGCGGGTGGCGAGGAAGACCCTGGTGGTTATCCGGCAAAACCTGTTCTGGGCCTTCTCATACAATATCGTGGCCATCCCTCTGGCCGCCCTGGGCTATCTCAACCCGATGTGGGGGGTGCTGTTCATGGCATTTTCGGACCTGGTGGTTGTGGGCAATTCCCTGCGACTCAGATGGGTGAGGGTATAATTCCAATTTATAGGGCATAAAATTTTTAACTTGGCCTCTCCTTTATGATGATATGGATAATTTTTGGCATCCTGTTGACCGGACTGCTCGCAATTGATCTAGGCGTACTGAACAAGGGGACCCAAATTCTTACCCCCCACGAAGCAACCCGGAATTCCATCATATGGGTATCGGTCGGACTTTCTTTCAGCATTTTTGTTTTTTTTGCCTATACCCATCATTGGTTTGGCATCGGGCTGGATATCGGTGTCACGAAAACGGGCGGAGCGGCATTTACCGAATACCTTTCCGGCTACCTGGTGGAACTGTCCTTAAGTGTGGATAATCTGTTTGTTTTCGCACTGGTGTTCCGATATTTCAATGTGCCCGCCCAGTCCCAGTACCGCGTGCTTTTCTGGGGTATTCTGATTGCCCTCCTGTTGCGTGGTTTGATGATTTTTGGCGGTGTCCTGCTGGTTCAGCGGTTTTACTGGATTGAATATGTATTTGCCGTGATTATCATCTATTCGGCCTACCGGATGTGGGTATCCGGGGACGATGCCCTGAATATCGAAGAAATGCCCCTGGTGATCTGGCTGCGGAAATGGATGCGCATGGTTCACTATTACAAGGAAGACCATTTTTTTACCAAAGTGGCCGGTCAGTGGCATGCCACCCCTTTGTTTCTGACCTTTCTGGTGGTCAACATCGTGGACGTCATTTTTGCTTTTGATTCCATACCGGCTATTTTCGCCATCACCCGGGATGAGTTCCTGATCTTCACTTCCAATATTTTTGCCATCCTCGGGCTGAGAAGCATGTTTTTTCTACTCACCGGACTGCTGGACAAATTTGTTCACCTCAAAACATCGCTGATCGTCATCCTCCTCTTCATCGGGGTGAAAATGCTGATCGCCCATTTTTTTCATATTCCCAGCGGCTTCGCATTATTGATCATACTGGTCATACTCGGAACGGGAATAGTGACCTCGCTCAGTAAAAAGACTGAAAAAGAATAAGGCCTGATTACCGGTATGGTGAAAAGGAGACTGCTTTCATATAGACGGATTCCAACTTCAATACAATCTTGCCGTCTTTCTCGGAATCATCGCGCACCCGGATCCATTCCGGGTCCTTGCCAAATTGTTCAAAGGAGGTTTTACCGGCCTGTTCACTGTTGTGGGCAAGAAAATAGATAAGCCTGGGCTGTGCATCATCCTTTTCCACACTTTTCCAATAGGCGATGTTGGTCATCCCGTGTTTCTTAAACAGTTTCAGGGTATGATTTCTGAACCGATTTTCCAGGGCTGGAAGTCGGCCTGGATGACAGGTATATATCCTCAGTTCGAACACCCTTTCCTTTTTTGAAGCTTTGGGGCGGATGCGGGGTGTAAAATCCTCAGGACTCATATATACCGATTCGACGGATTTGACGATTTTGCCATTCTCTTCGGATTTTTTTTTGACCTCATTCCAGACGGGGTCGGCTGAAAACGCTTTCCAGCTGGCTTCCCTGGAGGCCATGTCCGGGTATGCCATTACATAATAAAGACTGTAGTTGTCTTCCTTCACCGGCAACCAGTAGCCGATATTCGTCATCCCGTGTTTTTCAAAAAGGCGGGTGGTATGGTCTTGGAAACGGGCGATCAGGTCATCCCGTTTACCCGGTTCGCAGTGATAAATTCTGAGTTCAAACAGCCTGTTGTCTTTTTTTGCCGCTAATCCATCAGGAGACCCGATGGCCAAAAAATGGCTTAAAAGAAATACGAATAACATCATTTTTTCCTTGTTTTAACTTAGGGGTAAAGCTACAAATAAATCACCCTGAATAATTATCTTGTGGATTACAAACTCCATCCCAATGAAAGATTTGCAATGGCTGCTGGACAAATATGGTGAAAGCCACACGAATAAGACCAATAAACTGATCCACTGGATTTGTGTGCCGGCGATCATGTTTAGTCTGGTGGGCCTCCTCAAATCCATTCCCTTCCTGGTCACCCGGGATTTTATCCTCAACTGGGCGGGCTTTGTTTTGCTGGGGGCATTGATTTATTACCTGCGCCTGTCGGTTACCATGTTCCTTGGATTCTGCCTTATAGCCTATCTCCTTCTGTGGGGGAACCATCAAATTTACCTGGCCATGGACCGCTCGTATTCGGGGCTGGCTCTTTTTTCCTTCATCCTTTTTGTGGTGGCCTGGATCGGCCAGTTCATTGGCCATAAGATCGAAGGTAAAAAACCGTCTTTTCTGGATGACCTTCAGTTTCTATTGATTGGCCCAGCCTGGCTCTTGCATTTTATTTATAAGAAAGCCGGGATAAAATATTGAAGGACAGGGGAGTGCGGTGAACTTGATCAGATGTGGATCACTTCACCGTAAGCAGCCGCAGCAGCCTCCATCAGCGCTTCGCTCATGGTGGGGTGAGGATGTACGGATTTGACAATATCCATGCCTGTGGTTTCCAGTTTGCGGGCCACGACCACTTCAGCGATCATTTCTGTCACTGTAGCCCCGATCATATGCGCGCCCAGGAACTCTCCGTATTTGGCATCAAAAATCACTTTTACAAAACCCGTGGGAGCGCCCGAAGCTTTGGCTTTACCTGAAGCAGAGAAAGGGAATTTACCCACCTTGATTTCATATCCGGCCTCCCGGGCTCCCTTTTCCGTATAACCCACTGAGGCAATCTCAGGTTGGCAGTAGGTACAGCCCGGGATATTGTTGTAATCCAGTGGAGTGGGATGGTGGCCTGCTATTTTTTCCACACAAATGATTCCTTCCGCACTGGCCACATGTGCCAATGCCTGTCCCGGGGTGATGTCCCCGATCGCATAAATGCCGGGAACATTGGTTTGGCCAAAGCCATTCACCTTCACCAGTCCTTTTTCAAGCTGGACACCTGCAGTTTCGAGGCCGATATCTTCAAGATTAGGCGTAATGCCGGCCGCAGAAAGTACCAGGTCACATGCCAGGGTTTCTTCCTGGCCGCTTTTTCTGTTTTTAAGATAAACCACACAACCCGGCCCCGAGGTGTCCACCCGCGTCACTTCCGTATTGGCATAAACGCGGATCCCCGCTTTATTGAACGATCGGGAGAGTTCTTTTGAAATGTCTTCATCTTCCCGGGGTACCAGTCCCTGTTCCATAAATTCAACGACAGTGACTTCAGTGCCTATGGCATTGTAGAAATAAGCAAATTCCACCCCGATGGCCCCTGCACCGACGACTACCATTTTTTTAGGTTGTTCGGCCAGGGACATGGCTTTGCGGTATTCAATGATTTTTACCCCGTCGATGGGAAGGTTGGGCAATTGTTTTGCCCGGCCACCGGTAGCAAGGATGATGTGGTCGGCGGTATGCTCTTCTTTTTTCCCGTCTGCCGTGGTGACTTCCACTTTTTTCCCACCGACGAGTTTGCCGGTGCCGGAAATGACCGTGACCTTATTTTTTTTCATCAGAAACTGCACGCCTTTGCTCATGCCGTCGGCCACTCCGCGGCTGCGCTGAATGATCGCGGCAAAATCGGCTTTGCCTCCGGAGGGCGCCTGGATCCCATAATCACCGGCATGATTGAGGTATTCAAACACCTGGGCACTTTTGAGCAGGGCCTTGGTGGGTATGCAACCCCAGTTGAGGCAGATGCCGCCCAGGTTTTCTCTTTCTACGAGGGCTACCTGTTTACCCAACTGAGCGGCACGGATAGCGGCGACATAACCTCCGGGTCCACTGCCTATGATCAGGATATCAAAATTCATGATTTGTTTTTTTGCAGCGCAAAGATAAGAGATGGGACCCAGGTTTGAGGATTTACGATACCGGATTTGGGATTTGAAACGGAGCTTCAAAAAATTATGGTCGGTTCAGGCAGACATTCCTGGGTTTAATTACATATCTTAATAGGATATAAAGCTGCTGGTGGGTTCCGATTCCAAACTCAATAATATTTGCCCTATATGTCCCCAATTCAGAAAGTGGTCATTATCGGAGGCGGGGTAGCCGGCTTAAGCGCTGCCCATGAACTCATTGAGCGGGGTTTCCAGGTTGAAGTTTATGAAGCCAACCCCATTTATTTTGGCGGCAAGGCCCGCTCGGAGAATCACACCGGGATAGGTCCAAATCCCCTGCCCGGGGAACACGGGTTCCGTTTCTTCCCCGGTTTCTACCGGCATATAACCCACACGATGAAAAGAATTCCTTTCGGTTCCGGAACCTGTTATGACAACCTGGTAAGGACGGAAAGGATTATGATCGCAAGGAATGGCCAGGAACCCATCATAGTCCAGGCGGAGTTTCCTTTTACAGCCGCTGGATTTAACCTGGTACTCAGCACACTTTCCGGCGCCGATACCGGTTTGACCGGACCGGAAAAAAAACTTTTTAAAAACAAACTTTTTCAGTTGCTCACCACAAGCAAAGAGAGATTTGAAAGCGAATACGAACAGCAGGCTTGGTGGTACTTTGTGGAAGCGGAACAGAACAGCCCCAATTATCAGAATCTCCTGGCTGACGGGCTCAGCCGATCCCTGGTTGCCGCTCAAGCCAAAAAAATGTCGACCCGGGTGGGGGGAGGTATTCTCCTTCAACTCATTTATGATATCGTGGACCCGGGCATTCCCGCCGACCGGGTATTGAACGGACCCACCAACCAACAATGGATACAACCCTGGATCTCATATCTTCAAGCCAAAGGAGTTCAATTTTTTCTCAATCATACCGCCAACTCCCTCAACCTGGATGCGACCGGAAGGCTTCAATCCGTGCGGCTGGATAACCCGGCAACAGGGCTCCCGGTCACTGCAACCGGGGACTACTACATCTTGGCGGTCCCGGTAGAAAAAGCAAAAAACTTGCTGGGCCATCCGCTGATCATCCACCGAGACCCCATCCTGGCTTATCCGTCAGAGCTTTCCAAAAGCGTACGGTGGATGAATGGGATTCAGTTTTACCTGAACACCGAAATTCCACTCAATCCGGGACATATCATCCATATTCACAGCCCCTGGGCGGTGACCGGCATTTCCCAGGTGCAATACTGGTCCGGATATGATATAAACGCTCAATCCGGTGGCCTCGTGAAAGGAATCCTTTCCGTGGATGTATCCGATTGGCAGGACGGGATGTATAATAGCAAGTTGGCAAAAGACAGCAGCGAAGTCGAACTGATCCAATATACCTATGAACAAATCCAGCAAAGTCTGGTCGTAGGCGGGGTGCCCCTCTTGCCCGTAAACCAGACCGCTGTAGTGGTCGGATACCATATTGCCTCCAGCATCCGCCGCACGGGGCCCACGAATTCAGTCAGCGATGAACCTTTGCTGGTAAATACCGTAAATTCATGGGATCTTATGCCCAAATCCTTCACCGGAATTCCTAATTTGTTCCTGGCCGGAGATTATGTAAGAACCTTCACCGGCCTGGCTACCATGGAAGCGGCCAATGAATCGGCACGACGGGCAGTGAACTGCATCATCTCCGCTTCCGGGTCGGGCAAGCCTTATGCCAAAGTCTGGCGATTGCGCGAATGGGCCATGGTTTGGCCCTACAAATGGTTGGACCGGCGGAGATATTCCAAAGGATTGCCCTATTCTTCCGGCTTCCCCTGGTGGCTGCACGTAGTTGCCTTCATATGGAGCATGATCTGCCTGGTAGCCTGGGCTATAGGATTACCCTTCCGCTGGCTTTTCGGATTCATTTGACCTTTTCCGATGTTCAATAAACTTAAAGCCTGGCTGGATTCCCTGATCATCCGGCATTTGCCGGATCGCGGTAGCCACAAACAGGCCAATATGATTATCCGGGGCAGCCTGCTCACCGTATTGTTCATGGCTTATTATGCCCTGGTGAGCGAAGTGATCAGTTTTAAGGCGGGGGTCTTCATTCAAACCTTGTTGACCCTGGGCTTTGCCCTTATCCCGCTGGCCGTCATCCGAAAAGTCAACCTCAACCTCATCGGCAACCTCTTTGTTTTTTCAGGATTTACAGGGATTATCCTATTGTCCCTCTATACGGGGGGCCTGGAATCCCCGGTCTTGCCCTGGATTGGCCTGGTGCCCATAGTAGCCCTGCTTTTTACCAACCGGACTTCGGCAAGTACCTGGTTTGTCCTGACCCTGTCGGCGGTGAGCCTGTTTATTTACTGGCAATACCATGCAATGATCCCGCTGCCAAGATTTGATACCAGTTATAAAATCTTCCTTGCCGCCAATTGTCTCACCGGACTGGTACTTACCCTTTTCCTGCTCAATACCATTTTTGTCAATTCCATCCGGGAGATTAATCAAAAACTGGAGTCTAAAAACCAGGAAATAGAGGAAAAAAACAAACTCCTTGAACAACAGGCAGGACAGATCACCGCTCAAAGGGACCAAATCATCCTCGAAAAACAAAAATCGGACAAGCTCCTCCTGAATATCCTGCCCGCAGACATTGCCGAAGAACTCAAACAAAACGGGAGCTGCGAAGCAAGGCAATATGAAAACGTGAGCATCCTCTTTACGGACTTTGTAAATTTTACCATTTACAGTGAGAAAATGAGCCCACAGTCCATCATAACCGAATTGCACCGCTATTTTACCGCTTTCGACACCATTATTGAAAAATACGGCCTCGAAAAAATCAAAACCATCGGCGATGCCTATATGGCGGTCAGCGGTTTGCCGGAAAGCAACAACAACCATGCGGTGCAAGCCATCCGGGCAGCCAAAGAAATCCGGGAATTCGTCCAGGCTTCCATTGACCAGGAGGACCTGTCATCCGGAAGCGCCGTGGAGGCAAAGCGAGGGTTCCAGGCCAGGATTGGGATACATTCCGGGCCTGTGGTCGCCGGAATTGTCGGAAGTAAAAAATTTGTTTTTGACATCTGGGGAGACGCGGTCAATACGGCAGCCCGGATCGAACAAAATGGCTATCCGCAAAAGATCAGCATTTCCGGGCAAACCTATGAACTGGTCAAGGATCATTTTTCCTGCGAATACCGGGGAAAAGTGAAAGCTAAAAACAAGGGTGAACTGGACATGTATTTTGTGAACTGAACCCGGATTTACCTGCTGACTATTTGCACCCGGGCCAGCCCTTCGTGATAATCGCGGACATCCGGAAACAGACCATTGTGAATCGATTTTCCCTCCGGGTTGATAAATCCGATCCCTTCCCCCAGACTGTATCTTGCCTTGCCTTCGTGAAAATCCCAGGCCAGCAGGAAGATATTGGGTATGGCGTGCCGGCCGTTGACATCCATGTATCCAAACAGATCATCCTTGCTGAAAACGGCCAGGCCTTCGTGAAATGCATTGATCTGATTGTATTGAAAAGGGCTCAGCAAAAGACCGTCCGGTGACATCAGGGCAAACGAGTCATTTTTTTGGACCGCCCAGCGGCCTTCGCCCAGAGGGTAGATATAATTCCAGTCGAGGCCGGGCCTGGAATGGCCTTCCCTGTCAATGAGCATCCATTTGCCGCCTTTATTTACTGCCGCAGCTCCATTCTGGAAAGCAGTGGCTTCATCGTACACGGCCGGTATCACCAGTGCATGGAGCGTATCTACAAAACCCCATTTACCTTGCGTCTGGACGGGTACGCGGTTTTCCGAAACCTGGCCAATGGCATCGTATTTTGGCGGAATGACCATGCTTCCTCCCTGGTTAAGGATGCCCCACCAGCCCCCGTTGGATATTCGGGCATAACCTTGCTTGAATGCGAAAGCCTGATCCCATGAATCCTCGGAAATCAGCCGGCCCTCCAGGTCTATGAACTGGTACCGGTTTTCTTTTTTAACCCGAGCCATGCCTTCGCTGAAGTCTTCAGCCTCATCCCAAAGGGTATCCAGGACCAGGCTTCCATGGGTATCCAGGAAGCCATATTTCCCGTTCAGGACTTTGATGCGGCCACGCTTTTGGCTGAAGGTCCAGGCTCCCCGGTATTGCGCCTTCACCAGCCATTCGCCCGTATGGTCGATATAACCCCACAATCCTTTGTCCGAAGCAGCAGCCAGCCCATCTGAAAAATTCCTGCACTCATCAAATTGGGTTTTGATGATCAGTTCTCCCTCGAGGTCAATATATCCCCATTTGATGCCGGGTTCAATATAATCGGCTCTTATAATATCGTTTTCGGAAAGGGGCTCGACCAGGTTCCCGTGATCCGGTTCCATTTTACAGGAAGCCTGGAAACATAAAAAAACAAGGATAAAAATAAAATAGCTGAATTTTGGTGTTACATCAAAGTTGGTCAAGAGGACTGGCATATGGCAAAATTATTGTTATGCTGCTTATTATTTCCGGTTTTTAATCCCTGGGCGATGGCTCAGAGGCTAACAGAACTGGAACCTGCCAATTGCGCCGTTTTGATCCCTGGAACCTTCATTCATTCTTCAGATACGATTCCGACCGCGGTGGGTGATATCGTTTACCATACCTGGCATTCCAAGGACAGCACGATCCAGTACCTGGTTTCATTTTGTAACTATCCGGAAGGAACGGTCCATTCCGATTCCACGGAACTTTTGCATGATTTTTTTTCAACCACCATATCGGCATCTGTAGAAAAAACCCGCGGAAATAAAAGATATGAGTCCGGAATGCTGCAATCCGGTTTCCCGGGCCGGTTTTGGCGCATCGATATCGGAGATCATCATTACATCAAGACCAGGGCTTTTGTGGCGGGAAGCCGGTTTTACAGCCTGGAGGTCATTGGCTCAACCAAAACGGACCAGGAAAAGGCGGAAGCCGCTTTTTTCGATTCTTTCCGCTTCATTGATCTGTTGAAAGCCAGGAAGTAGGAACATGCCCCGGTGTGAAAGTCACGGCAAATGGGCAAACTTACCATTCAATCAGTACGGCTATTCCTTTCAATTCTATTAATTTTGGGCTTCCGGATCACGGGGTCAAACCATACCACCAGCTATGATAATCGCAGTTTTTCCGGGGTCTTTTGACCCCATTACCATCGGCCATGTGGATGTGGTCAACAAAGCGCTGCCGCTATTTGATAAAGTCATTGTCGCCATTGGCACCAATACTCAAAAAAAATCACTTTTCAGCCTGGAACAAAGAAAACAATGGATTACTGACGTTTTCCACGGCGTGGACAAAGTGGAGGTCGATCATTTCGATGGCCTTACTGCCGTCTATGCCAACCGGATCCGGGCAAATTACCTGATCCGGGGCCTTCGTAATGGCAGTGATTTTGATTATGAAAAGACGATTGCACACGTCAACTCGACCATTGGCCATGGCCTTGAAACCGTTTTTTTTATCAGCAGCCCCGAGGTGGCCCATATCAGCAGTACTATTGTGCGGGAAATCATCGGGGGCGGGGGAGATGCCACCATGTTTATCCCCAAAGAAATACATTTAAAACCACTCACCACCTGAAACCAATCGATCATGTCCGGATTTTTTAAAATACCACCCATAAAAAATGAAGCCGTGCCGGATTACCTTCCGGGAAGTGCGGAAAAACTGCAACTGAAGCTTGCGCTTGCAAAGGCCAAATCCAGCACCCCTGAAATTAAAATGACCATAGGGGGCAAAAAGGTATCCACAGGGCCCTCCATCCCGGTCCGCGCGCCCCATGATCATCAGCACATTCTTGCTTATCACAGCAAAGGAGGTAAGGAACAGGTGAAAGCGGCCATACAGGCAGCTCTGAATGCAAAAGCGTCCTGGCAGCATACCCCATGGGAAGAACGGGCAGCCATATTCCTGAAGGCAGCAGATCTTCTCAGCGGCCCTTACCGGGCGCGCATGAATGCCGCCACCATGCTCGGACAATCCAAAAACGTCTTCCAGTCCGAAATCGATGCAGTGGCCGAACTTGCCGATTTTTTCCGGTTCAATGTAAAATACATGACGGAGATCTATTCCAACCAGCCCTCGAGCCCCCCAGGCACCTGGAACCGGATGGAATACCGGCCGCTTGAAGGTTTTGTCCTGGCAATCACACCATTTAATTTTACATCCATAGCTGGAAATCTTCCCGGCGCTCCGGCTTTATTGGGCAATACCGTGGTATGGAAACCGGCGGAAACCCAAATTTATTCTGCCGCTCTCATCATGGAAATCCTCGAGGCGGCAGGTCTTCCTGACGGGGTGATCAATATGATCACCATCGATGGACCAAGCCTGGGCGAGGTGGCCTTCAGTCATCCCGATTTCGCCGGCTTGCATTTTACGGGAAGTACAGGAGTATTCAATCATCTTTGGCAGACCATTGGCAACAACCTGGGCAGGTACAAATCTTATCCAAGGCTGGTCGGCGAGACCGGGGGCAAGGATTTTGTGCTCATGCATTCTTCCTCGGACCCGAAAGCCGTGGCTACAGCCCTGAGCCGTGGTGCCTTTGAATACCAGGGGCAGAAATGTTCTGCTGCTTCCAGAGCCTACATTCCCAAATCCCAATGGAAAAAAGTGGAGGAATATCTTCTTAACGACCTTTCATCCATGACCATGGGAGGCCCGGAAAATTTCAGTCATTTTATCAATGCCGTGATCGATGAAAAAGCCTTTGATAAAATCAGTTCTTATATACAGGGAGCCCGAAAATCTAAAGACGCTTCCCTGCTGTCCGGGGGCCGGCCCGATAAATCCAAAGGCTATTTTATAGAACCTACGGTGATCCTTGCAGGTAATCCGAAATTCAAAACCATGGTGGAAGAAATTTTCGGGCCGGTGCTGAGCATTTATGTCTATGAAGACAAATCGTTTGACGATACCCTGAAGTTGATTGATTCAACATCCCCTTATGCCCTTACGGGGGCCATTTTTGCGACGGACCGAAATGTGGTTCGGCAGGTCAGCCGGGAACTGATGCAAGCTGCGGGCAATTTTTATATCAACGACAAACCCACGGGTGCCGTGGTGGATCAGCAACCCTTCGGGGGTGCCAGGGGCAGCGGGACCAATGACAAAGCGGGTTCTATATTGAATCTTTACCGCTGGCTTTCACCCCGTACCATCAAAGAAAACTTTAATCCGCCCCGGGATTATCGTTATCCCTTTCTTTCGGAAGAATAAACCAATATTATGAAAATATACACCCGTACCGGCGATGACGGTATGACTTCTCTTTTTGGAGGGACCCGGCTACCCAAGAATCATGTACGGATCGAAGCCTATGGTACGGTGGATGAACTGAATGCCTGGGTAGGCCTTGTCCGGGACCAGGTTTCGGATAAATATTCCACTTCGGTTCTGAAAAAACTGCAGGACCGCTTATTTGCCATTGGAGCACATCTTGCTGCTTCTCCGGATAAAAAGCTGCTTCTGCCCGAAGTCACCGATGAAGACATTACCCTGATCGAAGACGAAATTGACCGGATGACAGCCCAACTCAGCCCCTTGAAACACTTTATCCTGCCCGGAGGGCATAAGCTGGTCAGCGAAATTCATGTGGCCCGGACCGTTTGCAGGAGGGCAGAGCGAAGGGTGATGGCACTCCATCAGGAAACGCCATTGGAAGCGGTCATTATTGTATTTCTCAACCGTTTATCGGATTATCTTTTTGTCCTGAGCCGCTGGATGGCCCTCCAACTCGGAATAGAAGAAATAAAATGGAATCCCCGCAATGAATGAAATTGGAACTCGCTCCCATCGGAAAGGCAGACCTGGATAGCCTGAAAGTTTTTCAACCGGCGGACTGGCCGGATATCACCAAAGCCTATGCCTTTTATATCGGCAGCTCTTATTGCAGGCCGGTCAAACTTTTAGAAGACGGAGAAATCCGGGCTATAGGTTGTGCCATCAGCCATGGAAAAACGGCCTGGCTGGCACAAATCATTGTGGAGGAACCATATAGAAACAGGGGGCTGGGGAGCAGGATGACCCAAAGCCTGATCGACCTGGTAAAAAACGAGGTAAAGGCCATCTCTCTTGTTGCGACTGATTTGGGCGCCCCCGTTTACACCAAACTCGGATTCAGACCGGAAACTGAATATTCATTTTGGAGAAGGTCAGAACCCTTAAACTCCAACCCGGTACCTGAAGCGGATGATTACAAGCCTTCATTTCTCGGGGCAATTCTGGAACTGGACCGGAAAGCCTCGGACGAAGACAGGTCTTTGATTATTCAGGACCATCTGGAAAATGCCATGGTAATATGCACTAAATCTTCACTATATGCATATTATCTTCCAACATTGGGTGAAGGCTTGATCATCAGCAGGGATGAAGTGGCAGGTCAGGAACTCATGCGGTTGAGATTATCAGTCCGGGCACGCCATGTGGTCCCGGAAGGAAATACAAAAGCAATAAATTTTTTACTTAAAAATGGCTTTGAACCCTACCGGAAAGCGGTCCGCATGGTCTTGGGAGAACCGGTCCATTTTAAACCGGAATGGATTTATTCAAGAATCGGCGGGAACCTTGGATAGGCATAGCCCAACCCTCACTCCTCTCACCTCTCACCTCTCACCTCTAACCTCTAACCTCCTATACCTTCCCTTAACCCATACATAGGTCCCAAACAAGACCCCGCTGAATAACAGGTCAGCCGCAATCGTATTCCAGAAATAGGGAAGGGCGAATTCATAACAGGCAATCAGTCCGGCGGGACTTTGCGGCCAAGACGGGTTATTTAACCAGACGCCGAAATTGGTGATCAGGAAAAAAAACAGAGAAGCCAGGATGGATGAAATCAGCACATTTTTTACCCGGATGGTCCGGATACCCAATTGACCCAGTGCTACAATCATGACGAAACCGATGTAAACCCAGGCACTGCCCATCCATTGCCAACCGGTGTACTTTTCGGGAAACATATTCCGGTACATTCCATTGTTGAGATAAAGGTCGGACAACCATAAAATGACAAGTGGAATGACGAAGGACATCCAACGGGGCCTGATGAGAGCGCCGGCAAATAAGGCAGTGGCCCCCACTGCGGTAAAATTGGGGGCATGTGGGATCAGCCTGCTCAGGATACCGGCCAGGACCAGGCCAACAATTAAATTAACAGAGACAAATTTTTTCACGCCGGTTCAAATTACTGGTTTAAATAATGCGTAAAATTACTTTAAAATCATCAATCTGAGCAACAATAACCAGGCCGGTCCCGAAATAGCCGGGTTGAATGACTTTGACCCAATCCTGGCACTTTATAAAGAGGTGACTTTGTTCCTGACGGAGCGCGGCATTTACCAATGGGACGAAACCTATCCCGATGAGGGCACACTCTGGCAAAACCTGCAGGCAGGAGACACCTGGGTAATGCGTGAGGGGGTAAATCTGATGGCTTGCGTGACCCTGGACCGGCAACAGGATCCGCAATTTGATAAGATCGGATGGGCCTATCCCTCGGATCGTTTTATGGTGATCCACCGGCTTTGTACGCATCCTTCTTATCAGGGCAGGGGCCTGGCCAGGCAATTGGTTTATTTTGCTGAACGGCAGGCCCGGGAACAATGGCTGGATGTGCTCAGGCTGGATGCTTACCTGGGCAATCCGGTATCACAGAAATTATACCGCTCCCTGGGCTACCACGAAGCAAGCGGTTATTGTTATTATCCTCCCAGGAATATCATGTGCAATTGTTTTGAAAAATGGGTAGGGTGGTGAGGAAGCATTGATCAGCTACCCATATCCCATCCCTGACAGGATAAATCGTTAATCATCAAATGGTGACCGTTCCGGGTGGTCGCAACATGGTCCCTACTGATCCTATTTATTCTCATTTAGGTCGGTAAATACTAAAAGCAATAACAAAACGGCATTTTGGTGTACAGCAGATGTTCGGATCATTTGAACAACAACTTCTTTTAATCTATTTTTACCCCATGAAACGGCTAACGTTTATATTTTATCTTTTGTTCGGTGCTTGGTATATCCAGGCCCAGCCGGACCGCTGGCAACAACGGGTCTCTTATAAAATGGATATTGATTTTGATATCAACACCCATCAATTTACCGGGCAACAAACCCTGATCTATACCAACAACAGCCCGGATGTATTGGACCGGGTATTTTATCATCTTTATTACAATGCCTTTCAGCCGGGAAGTGTAATGGATGTCCGTTCAAGGAACCTGCCAGATCCGGATGGCAGGGTCAGGGACCGCATATCCAAACTATCCCCTTCAGAGATTGGGTATCATGAAATCATTTCCCTCTCCCAGGACGGTCTCAAGGCAACCCATCATACCGAAGGCACCATTCTTGAAGTCAAACTGGCCAAACCGCTGAAGCCCAGAGGGAAAACCACCCTGGTCATGAAGTTCCGCTCCCAGGTACCGGTTCAAATCCGCAGGACTGGACGAAACAACAGGGAAGGCATTGCTTATTCCATGAGCCAGTGGTATCCCAAACTCTGCGAATACGATTACCAGGGGTGGCATGCCAATCCTTACGTTGCAAGGGAATTTTACGGGGTCTGGGGCGATTTTGATGTCAAGATCCGGATTGACAAAAGGTACCTCGTGGCCGCAGGAGGATATATTCAAAACCCCCAGGAAGTGGGTTATGGCTATGAAAAACAGGGGACAGCAGTAAAACAACCGGCCGGGGAAAAGCTGACCTGGCATTTCAAGGCTAGCAATGTGCATGATTTTATGTGGGCTGCGGACCCGGAATACAAACATACCAGGCTGGTCAATGACGATGGCATTGAAATGAATTTCTTTTACCAGGAAAACGACAAGACGAGGGATACCTGGGCCAGATTGCCCGCGGTTATGAACCAGGTATTCAAGATCGCCAATAAAAAATTCGGCAAATACCCTTATTCATATTATGCCTTTATACAGGGTGGGGACGGAGGAATGGAATATCCCATGGGGACCCTCATTCTGGGTGAAGGTTCGATGGACGGGCTCATTGGTGTATCGACGCACGAACTCCTCCACAGCTGGTACCAGATGGTGCTGGGATCCAACGAAAGCCTCTATGCATGGATGGATGAAGGATTTACCAGTTATGCGGGGGATATCATTCAGGCCGAGATTGAAAAACCCGGAAGTTCAGATCTCTACGGGACCGATGCCTGTGCCGGGGCTTACCAGGGTTATTTCAACCTCATCAAAAGCGGACGGGAAGAGCCCCTGAGCACCCACTCCGACCACTATGAGTCCAATTTTGCTTATGGGGTTGCCGCTTATTCCAAAGGCGATGTCTTTCTGCACCAACTTGAATACGTCATCGGGAAACAGGCTTTCCAGTCCGGCCTGCTGGATTATTTCAACACCTGGAAATTCAAACATCCGAATGTCAATGACCTCATCCGTGTATTTGAGAAAAGGAGCGGGTTGGAACTGGACTGGTACAAGGAATATTTTGTCAACACCACCAAACAGATTGACTACGCCATCGACTCCGTCTACGAAGAAAACGACCAGGCGCGCATACTTCTCCGGAAGAAAAAGCCCTTTATCATGCCTGTGGATGTCCTGGTGACACTCACGGACAGCAGTCAAACCATCGAATACCTCCCCCTGGACCTGATGCGCGGCGAGAAGAAGCAGGAATGGCCGGATAAAAAACTCAATCTCCATCCCGACTGGACCTGGACCTATCCGACATATACCCTTAGCTTGAAGGTGCCCTTAAGCCAGATTGCCAGGATCGAGATCGATCCTTCCCGGAGGATGGCAGATACGGACCGGGGGAATAACAATTGGGTGAGAAAATGAGAACATGAGAGCTATTGTTGTCTCATGAAATACGTTGACGCGAAAAATGTTGATAACTTTCTTAAATTTT